>PLST01000227.1:0-23667 GCA_003164255.1 Acidobacteriaceae bacterium
GCCTCGCGCCGCTGGCGCTGCTGCTTGCGCACGCTGCGCACGGATTCGAGATTGAGCTTGAGATGGTCGATGCGCTGCTGAATGCGGCGGCGATCGGTTTCAAGCTTGGTTTCTCCTGGTCCGCGGGTGCCGATGCCGCCACCGAGCTGCGACATGGATTTGCCGCGCCCGGTGAGGCGGGGGAGCATGTATTCGAGCTGCGCCAACTCCACCTGCAACTGGCCTTCGCGGGTGCGGGCGTGGCGGGCGAAGATGTCGAGGATCAACTGGGTGCGGTCAAGCACGCGGCAGGGAAGCGCGGCCTCAAGGTTGCGCAGTTGCGTGGGTGAGAGGTCGTGGTCGAAGAGGACCAGGTCAGCTTCAACCGACGCTGCGACGCCGGCAATTTCTTCCACTTTGCCGGAGCCGACCAGGGTGGCTGGATCGAGTTTGGGGCGGCGCTGGATGAGTTCTGCGGCCACTTCGCCGCCTGCGCTCAAGACCAGCTCGCGAAATTCGGCTAGAGACTCCTCGGTGGTGAGGCTGGTGAGTCCGCGCGCTAAACTGCGCGCTTGCGCAGCCGAGGCCGGAGCAAGGGCTTCGGCGGCAAGGACAGGTTCGCCTTCGAGCGAGGTTTGGATTTGCGTGCCAGACTGTTGGCCGACTGGGTCTTGAGCTGACGGATCGTCGGGCCGCGCGCCAGACGAGGCTGCTCGGCTGCCAGCCGCGGCTGCGCGACTGACCGACGGGCGGACGCCGAGGTCCACTGCTACCAGAACGGCGCGCTCACACCTTGCGGATGTCACGCCCATCCTGCGACCTTCTTCTGCCAAACCTGGCCGCTTCCCGAGTGCTATCGCTGCTCCGCTGAGATCGGAACGGCTGACGAAACCGCAACAGGGGAGGGTCCGATACCCGTAGAAACCGCACCGGGACGATGCTCAGTATGCATGACGCTCCGGTTGCTGACCACGGTTGAAATGGCGTGCTTGAAGATCAATTGCTCCTGGCTGTTGTTTTCCAACAGCACTGAGTACTTGTCAAAGGACCGGATTTTTCCGGTGAGCTTGACGCCGCTGACCAGATAAATCGTAATTGGGGTTTTGTCCTTGCGAACGGTGTTCAGAAATGTGTCCTGAATGTTTTGTGCCGGCTTGTTCTCCATGTGCCGATCTCCTGCTCTCTTCTTGAAGGGTTGGATTTTGGTTCACTTACGGTTCAACAACAAAACGACGGGCATGGTTCCGGCAACCCCGAAACCATGAACTCCCGCAATAGGTCAAGCTTATAGCGGTTCGCGCGTCTTTTCAACTGCGCCACCCGTCAAACATGCCTCAAGTTCCCGTTTCGGCTCATCCTGCGCGGTATGGGCGGCTCCTGACCGCTGCTAGAATAGTTGCGTGCAAGACGCAGCAAACTCGCCAGCCTCCTCAGCTCAAACAACCAGGGCCGAGACCCGAAAGGGACCCGTTCCCATGCTCGACCTCGAACGCCAGTACCAGCCTCTCCAGAAGGAGCTCGTGGAAGCGTTGGGCCATGTACTTGAGACGCAGCAATTCATTCTAGGCGAGCATGTTGCCGCCTTTGAGAAGGCCGCGGCGGGGCAATTGGGCGTGGCCCACGCGCTGGGCTGCTCCTCGGGAACCGACGCGTTGTGGCTGGCGCTGGCCGCGGTTGGGGTTGGGCCGGGAAACGCCGTGGTGACGACGCCTTTCAGTTTTTTTGCGTCGGTGAGCGCGATTTTGCGGGCGGGGGGTACGGCGCTGCTGGCGGACATCGATCCAGCCACCTTCAATCTTGCGCCGGCTGCTGTTGAAGCCGTTCTAGAGGGCCCGCAGGGGAAGAGTGTGAGCGCGATTTTGCCGGTGCACCTCTACGGCCAGGTTGCAGATTTTTTTCCTCGTTTTGGACGAGAGCATGGCGTGAAAGTAATCGAAGATGCGGCGCAGGCGTGGGGCGCGGAGTGGGGTGGCGTCAAGGCGGGCGGGCTGGGCGATATTGCGGCCTTCAGCTTTTATCCCACCAAGAACCTGAGCGCGGCGGGCGATGCCGGCATGGTGACGACGAATTCCCCTGAACTGGCCGAACGGGTGAAGATGCTGCGCCAGCACGGCATGCGGCGGCGCTACTACCACGACGAACTTGGCTGGAACACGCGGATGGACGGATTCCAGGGCGCGGTGCTCGGGGTGAAACTGCGCTACATCGAGGGCTGGAACCAGTTGCGGCGCACGGTGGCGCGGCGGTATCACGCGCTGTTTCATGCTGCCGGACTGGCCGAGGCGGGAGCTTATCCCGTGCATGGGGTGGTGCTTCCGCACGAGGTTGCGGGAAGCCGCCATGTGTGGCACCAGTACGTCATCCGTACCAGGCGGCGCGATGCGCTGCGGGATTTTCTCGCGATGCGCCAGATCGGCTCAGAGATCTACTATCCGCTGCCGCTGCACATGCAGGAGGCGCTGAAGTCGCTGGGGTATGCGGAGGGAAGCTTTCCCGAGGCCGAGCGGGCCGCGCGCGAAGTGCTTGCGCTGCCGATTTTTCCGGAGCTGCGCGAGGACGAGCAGCAGACCGTGGTCGATGCGATTGCGGAGTTTCTGAGCTAATCTGATTTTTTTATTGCGTACCTGTCTTAATCCGATCTGCCTGCTACTTCAGAAGTTGAAGCGGCGGGCCATCTCATCAAGATCGGGCAGCCGAGATTCAAGTCCGAGGCCGGTTCGTTCCACCGAACCGATGGAGGAGATCAGGTCATGTTGCGTATATTTACTCGGTTCTTTTTATGCGTCTTGATTCCTGTTCCGTTGTCGTCCTCGGCGCAGACCGCAACTGTTGAACCGCAGACCACTCTGCGCACCAGCACCGACCTTGTCGTCATCGACGTGACGGTGATGGACTCTCAGCGGAAGCCCGTGACGCATCTCGAAGCGCCCGACTTTTCGATTGTTGAAGACGGGCGCCCTCAGACGATGAAGGTATTCGAGGAACATGGGTCCAGCGCGCCCGCACTGCAGCCGCTGTTGCCGACGCCGGCGCCAAAGACTGACCCTGGAACATTTACCAATGAGTCTCTCGTCCCGGTTAGCGGCGCCCTCGACATTCTTCTCTTCGACAAGCTCAATACGCCCGAGGAGGCACAGACCCAGGTGCGGGACCAGGTGCTGAAGTACCTGAAGGAAGCGCCGGCAGGCAGGAGCATGGCGATTTTTACGCTGACTACGAAGCTGCGCTTGCTGCAGGGATTCACGTCGGATCCAGAAGTGTTGCGCGCCCTGGTCGAGGGCAAGAAGGGGAACGCCAGCGTTCCGCCCTTCATGGCGGACGCGGTGGCGGGAGACCGGCTGATTAATCCCGTGACCGGGCAGCCCGGCGGAAACAACCCAGGCACGCAGGCCGCACAGGATTTGATGGTGGCATATGGCCTACAGTACGTCCTTGACGGCTTGAAGGAATTCGAGGCCAATCAACAGTCGGTTCAGCTTCAAGCCCGCGCGCTCTACACGCTGCGCGCCCTCAACCTGCTGGCCCGCTACTTAAGCAACCTGCCGGGGCGCAAAAATCTGATCTGGTTTTCCGGCTCGTTTCCCATCAGCATTCTTCCTGACCTGAGCCTCGGGAACCCGTTTGTCGCCATGGGCGATGTCGAGGACGAATTCCGGCAAACGGTCGATCTTCTGGCGCGAAGCCAGGTTGCCGTATATCCCATTGACGCGCAAGGGCTCACGGAGGAGCCGACCATGGATGCCGGCAACATCGGCAGCGGCATGTCGAAGGGCACCGGAAACTTCGCCAAAGACCACCGCAACTTCGTCGCACAGACCGTTGGAGAACAGACCACGATGAATCAAATGGCCAGGGACACGGGCGGCCAGGCTTTCGTGAACACCAACGGCCTGGAAGAAGCGATTGAAAAGGCCTTCGACGCCGGTTCCCACTACTACACGATTGCCTATACGCCAACCAACCACGACTGGAACGGCAACTACCGCAAGATTGAAGTGAAAGTCGACCGTCCGAAGACAGCGCTCTCGTATCGTCGTGGCTACTATGCAGACGATCCCAGAGCGCCTCTAAAGCACAAAGAGCAAGAAGCAGGCAAGAATGCGCCGCCTCCTTATAGCGCTCTTGACAATGCCATGCTTTGGGGAGCTCCCGACCCGACCGAGATCATCTTCACGGCTAAAATGCAATTGAGCTTTGCCGCTCCAGAAGATTCGGTGGCGCCGCGAAACCATCCCGCGCCAAAGATTGCAGGGCCTTTTCATCGCTATACGGTGAAGTTCACGATTGACCCGGCGCAAGTGCAATGCGATGCCACGACCGACGGCGTTCACCACTGCGCCCTGGAGTTTCGCGCCTACGTTTACGACGCCAGCGGCGCGCAGATCAACGTGAGGTCCGACGGGGTCAAGGTCAACATGCCGGCAGCCAATGATCCCAGCCAGCCTCCTCGCGACATCGTCTATCCTCTCGAGATCAGCGCCCCCGTGAAAGGAGACTTCTTCGTACGCGTTGGCGTCCGTGACGTGGCCAGCGACCGTCTGGGCGCATTGGAAGTGCCGATCGCCGTAGTCGCTGAGCTGCCGCCGGCTGGTTCTTCGCAAAAGTAATCAGGCGGGCAGCCTGGCAACTCTCGCCGGCATTGAGTATTGGCCATCAATAGTGAATCGTCGATTCGGCAACGAACTTGTGATAGTCCTTGAAATCGACCTCGTTCACGTACGATCGCGCACTGTCTTGCATGTGGACTTCAGAGTGGCTGGGCAGCAGGTATTCTCTATTCGCGATCGTGATCGGTTTGTATTCAATCGTTCTGTCGGCGCGGACGATAGGAAACCCCGCCGGAAGATCGAGAGTGGTAGTGATCCGCAACACGCTGAACGTCTGCGGATCCACGAAGATGCGGCCTGAATACGGCACGACGATTTGCTGGTCGGGGGCCCGGTGGATCACGACGGCGCCGTGCGCTTGCGGCACGCGAAATGCGTACACATAAACTTTCTGCCCGTGGATCTGCTCGATGCGGTCCCATGAAAACGTGGTCTGCGAGTCGAGATCGAAGATATCGTGGAGGGCGGTGCCAAATTCTCCCGCAGTGAAGGCTCCCTGCAGTTGCAGATGGTCCACCCCTTTGGCGGGTTTGCCATTGATCTTCAGAACTTCGTATTGCTCACTGTTTCCAATGTAGGTAAGCTTCTCCTCGACGATATCGTCGACATCCCATCGGGTACCAGCTGCGCTGGAATTCAAGCCGCGGCCGATAGGGGCCGAGAAGGCTGCTGTGCTTGTTCGGTGCGTGATTTGAGTGCAAATGAAGTCGGGTAGCTTGCCTGTGTACAGCAGAGCAGATTGCCGGACAGACTCCAGGACACTTGACTGGTCTGGCGGTGGCTGGGCGCAAGCAGTCGACAGGGAACCGATCGGAATCGCAAGGAAGAGAAGAAGGGACGCGCGGCGGAACGTTCGGCGGAAAGTAATCATAGCAACCCCCGCAGTGGACAAGTGTACGGTACCAAGCGGGTGTGGGCAACGGTCGCCCCGGAGCATTCGCGCGAGTTTCACCTGACTCTGAGCGGGTCTGCTTAGAGGTCTCTGCCGTTGGCATCTCAGCGCCAGCGGGCTTTCCGCAAAGATAGTCAGGCGGGCTGTGCACGAAGTGCTTGCGCCGCCCATCTTCCAGGAGCAGCGCGAAGACGAGCGGCAAACCGTTGTTGATGCGGTTGCGGAGTTTATAAGCTAGAATTTCTGGTCATTTGATTTTTTGTGAACGGGCGCGGCGCCGGAGGGCGTGCTATGCGGCATGTTTTGGGAATTCTGATCGCTTCAACTCTTTCGGTCGGTGTCATGGGCGCGCAAAGTGAGGGGCCGCAACCGGACCTCAGGTTCAGTGTGACTGCGATCCACCCTACACAACCAGGGGTGCGCGGGGGCGGAATGAAGCCGGCGCCCAATGGAACCGGATACCTTGTGCAGAACGAATCAGTGAAGATGATGATGGCCGTGACTTACCGGATTCCGAGCCACCAGATTACGGGAGGACCGGCTTGGTTCAGCGACGCGCAGTTCGACGTGGAAGCAAAGGCGGACGGCAACTACAACGCTGACGAGCTGCACACGATGTTCAAGAACATGCTGGCGGATCGGTTCGGGCTGAAGTTCCACACCGAAACGAAACAGGGCGCGATTTACGAGCTGGTGGTCGACAAGTCCGGCATGAAGATGAAGGCGGACGGCAGCGCAGGGACGCTGGCAATTTCAATTAATCCAACTGGTCCGGACCAGTTTGTTGGAACCAAGGTTCCGATGGAATACCTGTGCTGGTTTATCGGGCAACTGATGCCGAACGACGTGCGGCCGGTGATCGACAAAACGGGCCTTGCCCAGGTTTATGACTTCACGCTGGCGTACACGCCGAACCTGCCGCCCGGGGGTTCGAGCGCGGACCTGCCACCGGAGATGCGGAACCTGCCGGCCTTCCAGGATGCGCTTGTGGAACAGCTTGGCCTGAGGCTGGTTCCGGCCAAGGGGCCGGTGCTGGAGTACGTAATCGACCAGGTCAGCCAGCCCTCGGAGAATTAGGGCGCGTGTTCCTCAAGTGCCGATTATGGGCGTTTCCGTCTCCGCCACGGGCAGACGGAGCGCGGTGGCGATAAGGGCGGCGAGCAGGAATGCCGCAGAGGTAATGCAGAGTGCGGCGCTCAGGCCGCCCTGCTGACTGATTCTTCCAATGAGATACGGGGCCGCGGCGGAAGTGACGCGGCCGATGTTGTAGACGAATCCCATGGCGCTGCCGCGCAATGCTGTGGGAAACAGTTCGCTGGTGATGACCACGAAGCCGCTGAAGTAGCCGGTGCCAAAGAAGCCGACCAACGGGCCGATGACCAGCAGTGCGCGCGGGTCGCGGACAAAAGCGAAAAGTGGCACGAGCACGGTGGCTGCAAGCAGGAACGCGATGTAAGTATTCTTGCGGCTGAAGCGGTCGGCGATGAATCCGAAGGAGACGTAGCCGAGAAACATGCCACCTTCCATCGCGATGGTCCAGCCCGAGGTTTCGACGATGCTGAGGCCTCGGCCGCCTTCAGCAACGGACATGGACAGGAAGCGCGGGATCCAGGTAAACAGTCCCCACCACGCGAACAGCGCGGCGGCGTTCATGGTGGCGCAGATGAGCACGTTGCGGCCGATGGCACCGCGAAAGAGTTGGCCGATCGGAATCCCTTGTGTCGGGTGCTTCGCTCGTTGCTCAGCCCAGGCCTCCGGTTCTTTCAACCTTCGCTGGAGCCAGAGCGTGACGAGAGCAGGCGCGACGCCGACGAAGAAGACCGCGCGCCAGCCGAAGTGGGGCATGACGATGGCCACAAGAGCCGCTCCCAGCGCGTAGCCGATGGCCCAGGAACTCTGCACCAGGGCAAGCGCCTTGCCGCGGTGGCGCGCGGGCCATGTTTCGGCGACAAGAGCAGCGCCCGCGGCCCATTCGCCGCCCATGCCCAGACCGAGCAGTACGCGGCAGACCATCAACTGACCGGCCGTGTGCGTGAAGCCGCAGAGGGCAGTGGCGACCGAGTAGCCGAGGATGCTCCAGGTGAGGGCGCGGACGCGTCCGAAGCGGTCAGCAACCCAGCCGAAGGCGAGCCCGCCCACGGCCGCAGAGATGAGCGTGGCCGACATCATGGCGCCACTCATGGCGGCGGAGAGGTGCATCTCCAACTGGACGGCGCCGAGGACAAGCGCGTAGATCATCACGTCCATGCTGTCGAGCATCCAGCCGAGGGAGGCGGCCAGGAGCGTGCGCTTCTGCATGCTCGACGCCTCGATGAGCCAGCCGGTGATTTGGTTCAAGAAAGGACCTCTTGCATTAGAGTTCTAACATACGGTTGATTGGATTCATTGGGCACCGCGAGATTGCGAAACGAGAGAAAGCCGATTTGCGCATAGCCATCGATACCGGCGGCACCTTTACTGACTGCGTTTGCCTGGCAGACGGGCAACTGCGCGTGCTGAAGCTTTTTTCAACGCCGGCCGATCCGTCGCTGGCGGTGCTGGATGGGTTGCGGCAGATGGGCGCGGGCGAAGGCCTCAACGTGCGGCATGGAACGACGGTGGGCACCAACGCCATGCTGGAGCGGACGGGCGCGCAGGTTGCGTTTGTGACCACGGCTGGCTTTGAAGACACCATCGCCATCGGCCGGCAGACGCGCGCGCGGCTCTACGATTGGTTTCAACCGGTGCCTGTGAGCCTGGTGCCAAAGAAATTGCGCTTCGGCGTGAACGAGCGCGTAAGCGCCGAGGGCGAGGCTCTGCGCACGCCGAGCGAAGAAGATCTAGCCGCGCTGGTAAAGGCCGTGCGGGCGAGCGGGGCCGAGGCAGTGGCCATTTCGCTGCTGTTTTCGTTTGCCAATCCGGCGGCGGAGCGGCGCGTGGAAGCGGCGCTGCTTGAGCTGGGGATTCCGGTCTCGGCTTCACACCGCATTCTGCCTGAATTTCGAGAGTACGAGCGCGCGTCGACGACGGTGGTGAATGCATATCTGGCGCCGAAGATGGGCAGCTACCTGACCAACCTTGAAAATCGCATCGCCGCGCAGCACAAGGGCGGGCGCATGGACGTGATGCAGTCTTCAGGCGGCATTGTGCCGGCGCGGCTGGCGGCGCGCGAGCCGGTGCGCACGGTGCTGTCAGGACCTGCGGGCGGAGTGGTGGGCGCGTGCCAGATGGCGCGCTGGGCGGCGTTTGACCGCATTATCGGGTTCGACATGGGAGGTACATCGACGGATGTGTTTCTTGCCGATGCGGCTGCGGGCGGCGCGGAGCGGACGCGCGAGTCGGTGGTGGCCGGCGTACCGATTGGCGTGCCCATGCTCGACATTCACACGGCAGGAGCGGGCGGCGGATCGATTGCGCGCTTTGATGCCGGAGGAATGCTGAAGGTGGGGCCGGAGTCCGCGGGTGCCGATCCGGGGCCCATCTGTTTTGGGCGCGGCACCCTGCCGACGGTGACCGATGCCAATCTGCTGCTGGGACGCATGGATTCGGCGAGCTTTCTTGCGGGCGGTGTGAAGCTGGACCGCGATCGCGCCGAGATGTTGATGAGCAAGAGGAAGGGCGCGCTGGCCACGGTGGAGGAGTTTGCCGACGGGATTCTTCGCGTGGTGGAGACGGAGATGGAGAAGGCCATTCGCGTGATCTCAGTGGAGCGCGGGCACGATCCGCGCTCGTTCACGCTGGTTGCCTTTGGCGGCGGAGGGCCGCTGCATGCATGCGCCCTGGCACGGGCTTTGCGCATTCCGCGAGTGCTGGTGCCGATTCTTCCGGGAGCGCTTTCAGCGGTGGGGATTCTGCTTGCCGATGTGGTGCGCGACTACTCGCGTACCGTAATGCTCGGAGGCGATGCGATCGGCGCGCTGGGCAAGGATTTTGCGGAGTTGGAAAAGATGGGTGCCGAGGAATTTGCCGCCGAGGGGCTGAAAGGAACGGCGCAGCACACGCTTGACCTGCGCTATCGGCGGCAGGGGTATGAGTTGAATGTGGAGTACGATCCGCAAGTGCCGGCGCGCTCCATTGTGGCGTTTCATCGGCTTCATGCGCAGCGCTATGGATTCTCGGATGCGGAGCGGCCGATCGAAATCGTGAACCTGCGGCTGCGGATGACGGCCGAGGGCGAGCCTTATGTGCCGCGGCGTCACGAACTGGTTGCGGGCGACGGCAGCGCGGCCTTCTATGCGGAGCGCGAAGTCTTCTTCGAGCGCCGGTTCCGGCCCACGCGTTTTTATCAGCGCGAAAAACTGACGCCGGGTGACCGGATTGCGGGCCCGGCGATGATTACCGAATATACGGCGGCCACGCTGCTGCCTCCGGGAGCCAGCGCGCTGGTGGACGGATTCGGCAACTTGGTGATTGACGTAGGTGGAGAGGTGCGCGCATGAACGCTCGCGCGAGCGACCCGATTGAGCTGACGATTTTTCAATGTGCTGTGCATTCGATTGCCGAGGAGATGGGCGCGGCGTTGCGGCGCACGGCCCTTTCACCCAACATCAAGGAGCGGCGCGATTATTCCTGCGCGGTGTTTGACGGCAAGGGACGCGTGATTGCGATGGGCGACCACATGCCGGTGCACCTGGGCTCCATGCCCATGTCGGTTGCGGCGGCGGTGGCGGCGATTGACCTGGGCCCCGGCGACATCGCGATTCTGAACGATCCTTACGCGGGTGGGACGCACCTTCCGGACATCACGATGGTGTTGCCGGTTTTTGTTGCGAGCGAAAAGCGGCCGAGCTTTTATGTCTCCAATCGCGCGCATCACGCCGATGTGGGGGGAAGGTTTGCGGGCTCCATGGGGCCGGCGGAGGAGATTTTTCAGGAGGGCATTCGCATTCCTCCGGTGCGCATTGTGCGCGGCGGCGTGGTGGATCGCGAGATGCTGGATTTGATTTTGCTGAACGTGCGCACGCCGCGCGAGCGCGAGGGCGACCTGGATGCGCAGATCGGCGCCTGCCGGGTGGGCGAACAACGCATCCAGCAATTGGCTAAGAAATTTGGCGCGCGAGCGCTGGAGTCGCTTGTGGACGAGCTGCTGGATTACTCGGAACGGCTGGTGCGCGCCGAGTTGCGCACTATGCCGGCGGGCGAGTTCTGCGCGGAAGACTGGTTGGACAGCGACGGGGTGACGGATGAGCCGCGCAAGATTGCTGTGCGGTTGCGGTTCGATCCGGATGCGGCAAGCGTTCATGTGGATTTCGCTGGTTCGTCGGCGCAGGTTGCGGGCAGCGTGAACGCAGTGCGCGCGATTACGCTGTCGGCTTGCTTTTACGTTTTGCGCTGTCTGCTCAAGGAAGATGCGCCGGCGACTGCGGGGATTCTGCGGCCACTTACGCTTACGTGTCCCGAGGGATCGATTGTGGATGCGCGGCCGCCTGCGGCGGTGGCTGGCGGCAATGTGGAAACGTCGCAGCGCATTGTGGATGTGCTGTTGCGGGCATTGGCGAAGGCGGTTCCGGAGCGGGTTCCGGCGGCGAGCGCGGGGACGATGAGCAACCTGACCATCGGGGGCGTGGATCACCGCACGGGCGAGCCGTTTACGTATTACGAAACGACCGCCGGCGGCATGGGTGCGCGCATGGGCCTTGACGGCGTGAGCGGCGTGCAAACGCACATGACGAACTCTCTCAATACGCCGATAGAGGCGCTCGAATATGCTTATCCGTTTCGCGTGTTGCGTTACGGCTATCGATGCGGATCGGGCGGGGAAGGCAAATTTCGCGGCGGCGACGGGTTGACGAAGGAGATCGAGGTGCTGACGCGCGCGCAGATGACTTTGCTTGCGGAGCGGAGACGATTTCGGCCGTGGGGATTGCAGGGCGGCGAGGAGGGCGCGGCTGGGAAGGCTTGGGTTTCGAGGGCGGGGCGTGCGGAGAAGGTTGAGTTGCCGGGAAAATGCAGCCTGCAGCTTGCAGCGGGTGATGTGCTGCGGATTGAGACGCCGGGTGGCGGCGGGTGGGGGAAGAAGTGAGTGGTATCCCACTCATGCGCAAAGAACGCGCATGAATGGGACACAGAGATTCATCGGGCACCCGGATTATTGTTGACGCTATGCGGGCTTCTTGACTTCGACGTGCGAGAGGCTTTCGATGACGGTGGCGATGGCTGAGTGATCAAGGTCTCCCTTGCCGTCGGCGATGAGCGAGTTGAGCATCTGCTGGACGAGCGCGGTGAAGGGCAGATAGACGTTGTTGGCTTCAGCGGTCTGCAGGGCATTGCGCAAGTCCTTCTGGTGAAGCTTGATTTTGAAGCCGGGCTTGAAGTTGCGCGCGATGAGCATGGGAGCCTTGGCGTTGAGCACGGTGCTGCCGGCGAGGCCGCCCTTGACCGCATTGAAGACCACTTCAGGATCGAGTCCGCAGCGCGTGGCCAGCACCAGCGCTTCTCCCATGGCGGCGATGTTGCAGGCGACCATGATTTGATTCGCAAGCTTGGTGGTGTTGCCCGCGCCCACAGGGCCGGTGAGCAGCACGCTTGCGCCGAGGTTCTTGAGGATGGGCTCGGCCTTGGCGAAGACGGCCGCGTCACCGCCGACCATGATGGCGAGGGTGCCGTCGATGGCCTTGGGCTCGCCGCCGCTGACGGGTGCGTCGAGAAAATCCACGCCCTTGGCCGCGCAGGCAGCAGCAACCTTTTGCGAGACGGCGGGATTGATGGAGCTCATGTCGATGACGAGCGTGCCGGGCTTGGCGCCTTCAAGAATTCCGCCGGGACCCAGCACCACTTCCTCCACCTGCGGCCCGTCGGGGACCATGGTGATGAGGATAGGCGCTTGCGCGGCGACTTCCTTGCTGGATGCGGCGCGCTTGGCTCCGGCGGCAACAACGTCGTCGAGAGCGGCAGTGGCAAATGCGTCAAACGCAATCACCGAGTGACCGGCCTTCATCAGGTTCTTGGCCATGGGGCGGCCCATAATCCCGAGTCCTATGAATCCAATGGTTGCCATCAGTGTTCTCCTTTGTGAAAGATCCTTTTTGGTTTTCCAGCTATTTCTTGAAGCGAGCCGCCACCTGCTCGGCGGTGCGCGCCAGAAGGCCCACATCGCTGCCGACGGCGGTGAAGTTGTAACCCATGGCGAATAGATCTTCGACGTCGTCGAGATTGCCGGTCAACATGCCGGCGGCCTTGCCTGCGGCGCGAATGCGCGTGGCCGCCTCTTTCAGGGCCGCCTGCACCTCAGGATGCTTGGGGTTGGCCAGGTGACCGAAGTCCGCAGCCAGATCGCTGGGGCCGATGAAGATGCCGTCAACGCCATCGACAGCTGCGATGGACTCAATCTCCTTCATGGCGGCGCGCGTTTCAACCTGCACCAGCACGCATGTATCGAGATGTGCATTCTTGTGGTAGCCCGTGATGCGGCCGTAGTCGTTGGCGCGCGGGGTGACCGAGACTCCGCGGATGCCGAGCGGCGGATAGCGCGTGGCGGCCACGGCATGCAGCGCTTCTTCGACGTTCTGCACAAAGGGAATGAGCAGCGTGCGTGCTCCTACGTCAAGTGCGCGCTTGATGGTGACCATGTCGTTCCACGGCACGCGAAAGACGGGCTCGGCCGTGCCCCCGCGCATGGCCTGCAGTTGCTGGAGCAGCAGGGGAATGTCGTTGGGCGCGTGCTCGCCATCAATCACGATCCAGTCAAAACCCGCGCCGGCAATAATCTCCGTGGCGATTCCACTGGCCAGGCCGCTCCACAAGCCCACCTGGCGCTCACCCTTGGCGATCGCCTGCTTGAATGCGTTGCGGGGTAGATGTCCCGGCCATTCCGGCATAAGATTTACTCCTTGAGTGCAGGCTGCGCAGAGCGATAGGTTAACAACACAGATGGTAGCTTAAACGATCGGCGAAATCGTACTGCGAATCCAGTTTAAGTGGTAGGGCCATGAACAGATCGAGGCCAGTTAGATCGAGGCGGGATCAGCGCGCCTCTTCTGCAGCCGGCGCCAGTTCGAGCCGCTTGATTTCGCCCACGATGGGGCCGTAGGCCACGATGGCGCAGAAGGCGATGATACCGACAAAAATGAGCGCGCCATTGTAAGAATGCGTGGTGGCGACAATGTAGCCGATGATGAGCGGCGTGGTGATACCGGCCATGTTGCCGCACAGGTTGAAGAGCGCGCCGTTCATGCCGACCATGCCCTTGGGCGAGGTGTCGGAGATGACGGTCCAGCCGAGCGCGCCGATGCCCTTGCCGAAAAACGAAATCGACATGAACAGCAGCATGAGGGACTGGGAACTTGCGTAGTTGCAGGCAATCAGCGTCATGGACAGGGCCATACCGGCCATGATGGGCAGCTTGCGCGAGAAGCTCAGCGAGCAGCCGCGCTTCAAGAGCTCATCGGAGATGATGCCGCCGAGGATGCCGCCGATTCCTCCGCAAAGGCCGGGCACGGCAGCGGCAAAGCCGACTTTGAGCACCGACATGTGACGGGCCTGCGCCAGATAAAGCGGAAACCAGGTGAGAAAGAACCAGGTGAGCGTGGTGATGCAGTACTGGCCGATGTAGACGCCCACGAGCATGCGATGGCTGAGCAGCATCTTCACCGTGGACCAGGTGAGGGTGTTCTTCTTTGTACTTGCGCTGGCGTCGGTGTTGACGAGGCCTCCGCCGGCTTCGATCATTTCAACTTCGGCGGGTGAGACGCGGGGATGATCTTTGGGTCCGTAGATGTTGGTGAACCAAAGAAGAGCGAGCAGCGCGCCGAGTGCGCCGAGAAACCAGAAGCAGCTTTGCCAGCCGAAGCGATGGAGCAGCCCGCCGAAGATGGGCGCGAAGATGGGCAATGCGAAATATTGCGACGAGTTGAAGATTGCGGATGCGCGGCCACGCTCGGCGGTGGGAAACCATGCGGCGACGATGCGGCCATTGCCGGGGAAGACAGGGGCCTGAGCAAGGCCTGAGCAGATGCGCAGAACGAAAACGACGGTGAATGCGGCGCTTGCGCCGACGTATCCTGCGAAGCCGGTGAGGAACGCGACGATGGACCAGAGGATGATGGCGATGCCGTAGACACGCTTCGATCCGAAGCGATCGAGCAAGCCGCCGGAGGGCAACTGAGCCAGCGCGTAGGCCCAGCCGAAGCCAAAGAGCAGGTAGCCCATTCGCTGTGGAGTCAGATCGAGATCTTTGGGCATCATGCCCGCGGCCTGCGATAGGGCAGAGCGATCTGCAAAGCTGAAGCAGCTGACCACGAACAAAATGGTGATGATGAGATACCGGATTCGTGTCTCTTTGGGCTGAATCAAGTTCTCAGGCAAGGGGCAGGACTTCCTTCCGGTTAGGCTTCGTGGTTGACCGACTGGATGAGCGCGCGAATGTAGCCGTAACAAAAAGCAAAAGACTGCAGCGATCCGGGATCGTTGGCGGCAATCGGCACATGATCGGGCATGAGCATGTAAGGATAGCCGATCTCCTTGTAGACGCGGATGGCCTTCACAAAATCGATGTCGCCCTCATCGGGGAAGACTTCTTCAAAGTCGTTGCGGTGTCCGCGAATGTTGCGGAAGTGCACGTTGAAGATTTTTTTGCGCGTGCCAAACCAGCGGATGACGTCGAAGATTTCAACGCNNGGGACGCCCGGATCCTGCGGATGGCAAGCCATGCGGATCTTGTATTCGTTGGCCACGGGAATGATGCGGTCAAGGAAGTAGGTAATGCGCTCCCAGAAGGCGTCAGCGTTGACGACGCCCGCCCTGGTGAGCGGCTTTGCGGGATGCGCTTCGGAGAGCCTCCACACGTGATCCATGGCATCGCCGCGACCGGGCCGGCGCCCTGTGCGCAACACGCCGAGGATGCTCATGTTGTATTTGATGGAGGGGATGCCGGCTTCAGCGCAGTTCTTGATCATGGTCTGCAACTGCTCGATGTCGCGGTCGCGCTCGGGGCTGTCGGCGAGCATAATGGCCGGATGCTTTTCGTTATCAATGAAGCTGGATGCAAGAAACGGCGGAGCGATGCAGTCCACGCTGATG
This sequence comes from Acidobacteriaceae bacterium, assembly GCA_003164255.1. Taxonomy (GTDB): domain Bacteria; phylum Acidobacteriota; class Terriglobia; order Terriglobales; family Acidobacteriaceae; genus Telmatobacter. Next base: position 15,475 of record PLST01000227.1, read on the forward strand.
TTGTATTTGGCGGCCAGATCCTTCATGCGCTTGAGTTCGTCTACAGTTGCGTAGAGGCGGTCGCCTTCAATCTCAGGATAGCCGCAGATGCTTTCAACGCCGTAACGAGCGAGGTAGCGCACATGGGTTTCGTTGGTGGGCTCGGTCTGGTCACCGAGCTTCATCAGTGCGCGTTTCGGCGCCGGTTCCGCGAGGGCAGGTGAAGACCCACTCGCGCTTGCGGCAACCAGCGAGGCTGCACTCGTGTTGACGATGAACTCTCTGCGATTCATGTGATTCCTCATTTATTGCCTGGTCGGATTCGCGAGGTCTGCGCCGCGGCAATTTGCGTCCCCTGTTGCCATGAACGTTGTAAGCGAGCAAACCTGCTTCTGTAAAGTCTTGACGGCGCACGGACTGGAATCGATGCAGTCCGGTAAGATGGTCTGCGGAAACACGGGGTCTGGAGTGGCGATGGCAGAAGCGCGAAAAGACGAGTTAGCGGGCGGGCGCGGCAAGTCGCCGCGCATTGCCGGGATGCGCGTGGTTCCGGTTGCAGGCCAGGACAGCATGCTGCTGAACCTGAGCGGCGCGCATGGGCCCTACTTTACGCGGAATCTTGCCATACTGACGGACGAGGCGGGGAATACAGGCGTGGGCGAAGTGCCGGGCGGAGAAAAGATCCGCAAGGTGCTGGAAGAGGCGGCTGCGCTGTTGATCGGTCGCGATGTTGGCTCGCACAACGCAATCCTGAACGATGTGAAGGAGCGTTTCGCCGATCGCGATTCCGGCGGGCGCGGACAGCAGACATATGATCTGCGCGTGACCGTGCACGCGATGACAGCGATTGAATCTGCACTACTCGATTTGCTGGGTCAGTTTCTGGGGCTGCCGGTTGCCGCGCTGCTGGGCGAGGGTCAGCAGCGGACCGAGGTGCCGGTGCTCGGCTATTTGTTTTACGTGGGCGACAGCAGGAAGACCAATCTCGATTACCGGCGCGCGGGCGGCGCGGCGAAGGGCTGGTTCGGCGTACGCGATGAAGAGGCACTGACGCCGGAAGCGATTGTGCGGCTCGCCGAACAGGCGCATGCGCACTATGGCTTTGGCGACTTTAAATTAAAAGGCGGCGTGTTGAGCGGGGCGGATGAGATGAAGGCCATTGAGGCGTTGGCGGCGCGATTCCCCGAGGCGCGCATCACGCTCGACCCCAATGGCGCATGGTCGCTGAAGGAAGCGATCGAGCTGTGCAAGGGAAGGCACGACGTGCTGGCTTACGCCGAAGATCCATGTGGGGCAGAGCAAGGATTTTCGGGGCGCGAAATTATGGCGGAGTTTCGGCAGGCTACGAATTTGCCGACTGCGACGAATATGACTGCGACGGACTGGCGGCAGCTGCGGCATGCGATTCAGTTGCATGCGGTCGATATTCCGCTGGCCGATCCTCACTTCTGGACGATGCAGGGCTCGGTAGGCGTGGCGCAGGTGTGCCGCGACAATGGGCTCACCTGGGGCTCGCACTCGAACAATCATTTTGATGTTTCGCTGGCAATGCTGACGCACGTTGCCGCCGCTGCTCCGGGTACGATCACGGCGATCGACACGCACTGGATCTGGCAGGACGGACAGCATTTGACGCGCAATCCGTTTCAGATTCGCGATGGTCTGCTGAAAGTGCCCGAGAGAGCCGGGCTGGGCGTCGATCTTGATTTTGATGCCGTGGAACGCGCGCACGAGTTATACAAGGCGAAGGGACTGGGCGCGCGCGACGATGCGATGGCGATGCAGTTCCTCATTTCGGGATGGAAGTTCGATCCCAAACGTCCATCCCTTGTACGCTAAGAGCAGGTGCGTAGACGATGACTGAAGGGCCCTCCAAATCCGTCGCCGAAATGCCCAGATACATCCGCGTGGATGCGCGCGACAACGTGGCGATTGTGGTGAACCAGGGCGGATTGCCCGTGGGTAGCCGCTTTGCCGATGGACTCGTGCTTGTGGAGCAAGTTCCGGAGGCGCACAAGGTGGCGCTTGTGGACCTGGCTGAGGGCGAGGCCATTGTGCGCTATGGCGTGGTGATCGGCCATGCAAAGCAGACCATTGCGCGCGGCAGTTGGGTGCACAAAGGGCTGCTGACGCCGCCTGCCGCTCCTCCGCTCTCCGGATGTCCCTTGTCGACCGCGGTGCCGGAGAGTTTGCCCAGGCTTGAGGGCTATTCCTTCGAGGGCTTTCGCAACGCTGATGGAACGGTCGGCACGAAAAACATTCTTGCCATCAGCACCACGGTGCAGTGCGTGGCCGCCACGGTGGACTTTGCGGTGAAGCGCATCAAGCGCGAGATTCTACCGCGCTACAAAAACGTGGACGATGTAGTTGCCATTGCGCATCACTATGGCTGCGGCGTGGCCATCGACGCTCCGGGCGCGGCTGTTCCCATCCGCACGCTGCGCAACTTAAGCCGGAACCCGAACTTTGGCGGAGAGATCTTTATGGTGAGCCTGGGCTGCGAAAAGCTGCAGCCGACGCGCATGATTCCTGTGAGCGAGCTGAATGTGCTGGAGGAGGCGCCGGCCGTGAGCGTGCTGCAGGATGCGGAGCATGGCTTTGGCGAGATGGTGGATTCGATTGTTTCCCAAGCCGAAGACAAGCTGAAGCGGCTGAACCGGCGGCGCCGCGTGACGTGCCCTGCATCGGAGCTTGTTGTGGGCGTGCAGTGCGGGGGATCCGATGCAATCTCAGGCGTGACGGCGAATCCAGCGGTGGGCTTTGCGACGGATCTGTTTGTACGGGCCGGCGCGACGGTGATGTTCTCTGAGGTGACCGAGGTGCGCGATGCGGCGCACCTGATTACGGCGCGTGCGGCGACGCCTGAAGTGGCGAAGGCCTTTATCCGCGAGATGGCCTGGTACGACGATTATCTGGAAGCGGGAGGGGCCGATCGGCAGGCCAATCCCACGCCCGGAAACAAGAAGGGCGGCCTGGCCAACGTGGTTGAAAAAGCTATGGGCTCGGTGGCCAAGGCAGGGAGCACGGCGCTGATGGGCGTGGCGGGGCCGGGAGAGCGCGTGACGCAGAAAGGTCTTGTGTTCGCGGCTACGCCGGCCAGTGACTTTATCTGCGGCACGCTGCAGTTGGCCGCGGGGATGAACATGCACATTTTCACGACGGGTCGTGGCACGCCGTACGGGCTGTCGGTGGTTCCGGTGGTCAAAGTGGCATCGAACAGCAGCCTGGCGGGGCGCTGGCACGACTTGATCGATGTGGACGCGGGGCGCATTGCGACGGCGGATGCGACGGTTGAAGACGTGGGCTGGGAAATATTCCGCTTGATTTTGGATGTGGCCAGTGGGAGCAAGAAGACCTGGGCCGATCACTGGGGACTGCACAATGAGTTTGTTCTGTTTAATCCGGGGCCGGTGACGTAAGGGCAGTGAACAGTGAACAGTGAACAGAGGGACCGTTCGGTGTTATTTTCCGGTCACGATGGGCTCGCCGGCAATTTTCAGGTGGATGCGATAGATGCCTTCGCTGTCGGTGATGTAGAGGGTCTTGCGTTCTGGGCCGGCCCAGGCCACGTTTGAGGTGCGGCCGGGCAGCACAATCGTTCCCAGCGGTTTGCCTTCGGGCGAGAAGATCCAGATGCCGCCGGGACCAGCACTGTAAATGTTGCCTTCCACATCGACCTTCATGCCATCGGGATTGCCGGCGCGCGTGTCGGCCGTGTCGTCGAAGAGCAGCTTGGCGTCAGTCAATGTTCCGTCGGGTTTTACGCGATAACGCATCCAGATCTTCTTGGGCTGCGAGTTGTTGACGTAGAGATACTTTTCGTCGGGCGAGAAGGCGATGCCGTTGGGGCGCGTAAGGTCGCTGACCAGGAGTTGCAGGGCGTCACGATCGGGCGGTGCGCCTGGCTTGTGTTCGAGCGCGTTGGGAATGCGAAAAACGCCGTTGACGCTGAGCTGCTTTTCAGGGTCGCTGTCGAGTTGCGTGCGCAGCCCATAGGGCGGATCGGTGAAGTAGAGCGAGCCGTCTGACTTGTAGACCACATCGTTGGGGCTGTTGAGCTGCTTGCCCTGGTACTTGTCGGCAAGGATGGTGATGGGACCTTTGGGGTCGAGCGATTCAAAACGATAGACGTCGCGCTGCGCGTGCCCTGCAACGGTGAGGCGTCCGCGCACGTCGAGCGTCATTCCATTCGATCCCGACTCCGGGCCGCCGTAGGGAGCAGAGCCCATGTATCCGCTGGGCTGGAGGAAGATGCTCACGCCTTTGCCGGGCGTCCAGGTGCGAATGCTGTTCGATGGAATCTCGGCGAAGAAGAGACGATCCTTTACCCAGACAGGCCCCTCCACCCATGTGAAGCCAGTAGCGATACGGTCGATTTTTGCATCGGCCGGAATGATANNGAAAGGGAAACAGCAACTGCAACGATGGCGAGGAAAAGGAGCGGCGTGGGGAGCTTCATTGGATTACTTCCTGGAGAGGGAATTGGCAGGACGGTTCCGGAGGAGTTCCTGCGCTTGCTTTTTTTGAGCGCTGGATGCTTTCCGGCCCTGGACCTGGTGGTGCACGTGAAAATCCAGCGCCTTCATCTTTAGCGTCCGGTCTTAAGTGTGTCAAGCGAGGTTCGCGACGTTAGCTCCATAGAGAAGCCGGCTGACTAGGATGAGCATTTTTGATCATCTTGTTTCAATCCGATGAAACCATTTTGTTACCTTCAGTTACCGAAAGACGGTCAGCAAGTAACTTAGGGCACGGAGCAATTAGCACTATGGTTCCTAAGAGAGAGAAAGCCCTTATATCCACAGCCAAAGCTGTATAAAATCCTGTGGAAAGCGCATACAATTCTGGCTTGAAATGGCTAAATCGAAAGAAAAGGATTTTGAAGTAGTGTGCCCGGATTGTGGGGCAATGATCAAGATCGATGCAGCCACAGGGCTGGTTGTCAGCCATACTTCGGCACCACGCAAGCGGATGTTCGAAGATCTGGAGACAGCGGCCAAGGCCATGCGCGAGCAAGATGAGCGCAAGGAATCAATCTTCAGGCAATCGGTGGACGCAGAGCGGAACAAAGCCGAGTTGCTTGAGAAAAAATTTGCCGAGGCCGTGCGCAAGGCCAAGGATGCTCCCGAAGGCAAGCCGTTGCGCGACTTCGACCTCGACTGAAAGAACGAGAGGACGCAGTCAATTTTGATTGATGTGGAAGATTGATTTACGTGAAGTTGCTTTGGTGTGTTTCCAGGCCCGCTCGTTAGAGCGATATTTGACATCACCGTTCCATCGCAGGCGCGCAGTTGCGGTAAGGAACGGGAGGAGAAGAAATGGGAGTTCTGCCGCTTTCAAAATTACCCCGGAATTTTGATGCTGTTCCTATTGCCCCGAAGCCCAAGCCCATCAACTGGCTCCGCTATGGCGCAGCCGCAACCCTGGTCGCAAGTGGCGCACTGCTGCTTACGGGCAGCCGTCGGGCAGCGCTTGTGGCAGCAGCCACGGGCACGACTTTGGCTATGATCGAACAGCAAGAGACGTTGAAGAAGTGGTGGAGCGTTCTGCCCACCTATATCGGCGATGTACAAAGGCTTTTGGAAACTGTTGAAGGCACCGTGGACGAGTTTGCCGCACAGCGGCAAAAAATCGGTGAAGTGATCAGGCACTAACCGTTTCGGACCCTGGCTGTTTCGGGTCCTGACGGGCCCGATGGTTCCAAGGGGCAGTTTCCTCAACTGTCTCTAGAGCCCTAGCTGTCGTCGCCCCGCCTCGCTGATGCGGTGGGCTGTCCACTTTGGTTCCCACACGAGGTCAACTTCCACTCTGCTGATGTCGGCAATGCCGGCCAGGCGGTTGTGTACCTGCTCGAAGATCAATCCGCTTGCCGGGCACTGCGGCGTCGTCAGCGTCATGGTGACCTTGACCCACTGGCGCGGCCACTTCGGCGTTGAATCCGGATCGGGTCCGGTCTGAACGGCGTAGATCAACCCCAGGTCAACGAGATTCAACTTCACTTCGGGGTCGAAGCAGTCGCGCAGCGCGGTGAGGATGTCTGATTCCGAAAGCATCGTTTTAGCCTCTAGCTCCTAGCTTGCCCCCCGATGCTGGGTCTGCAGGTGAAGGTGTGGAAAGCATGTTAGCGCCCAGGGGCAGATTTGGGTAAGATGCGGCGTTGCACGAGCTAGAAGCTAGAGGCTAGCAGCTAGTTCTTGCGCTCCACCAGGTAGCGGGCGACCGCCTTCAGTCCATCGGCGCGGCTGCCGTAGGCGTCGAGCGCGGCAAAGGCTTCATCGATGAGGCGCGCCGCATCCGCGCGGCTCTGCTCAATGCCGAAGACCGCAGGCCAGGTAGCTTTTTCAGTGGCCTCGTCCTTGCCTGCTGTTTTGCCCAGCTGCGCGGAGTCCACAGTCAGGTCGAGCACGTCGTCCACGATCTGGAAGGCGAGGCCCGCTTTGCTGCCGAACAGCGTAAGGCGGGCGACATCGTTGGGCGTGGCTCCCGCAAAAACGCCGCCAGCAACGACGCTGACCCTGATCAATGCGCCTGTCTTGGCACGATGAATTGCATTGACGAGCTCCGGCGTGGGCTTCAAGTGTTCGCTTTCAATATCCAGCACCTGTCCGCCAATCATGCCGTCCACGGTGCCGACCGCGTTGGCGATGAGGCCGATAATCTGGACCGTGGCCGCGGGCGGCGCATCGAGCCCGGCCAGCACTTCGAAGGCGCGTGTCTGCAACGCGTCACCGGCCAGGATGGCGATGGCTTCTCCAAAGGCCTTGTGGCAGGTGGGTTTGCCGCGGCGCAGGTCGTCGTTGTCCAGCGCGGGCAGATCGTCGTGAATCAAGGAATAGGTGTGGAGCATTTCGATGGCCGCGCCCAGCCGGGCAATTCCCGGTGGAAGGGTGCCGGCGATGGTGATGCCGGCCTGCATGGCGAGCACGGGTCTGAGCCGCTTGCCGCCCGCAAAGACCGAGTGGCGCATGGCGCCATGAATCGACGCAGGCACCGTATCCACACTGGGCAGCAGTTCTTCAAGCGCGCGATCGGTGAGCTCCACGCCCTGGTTCAACAGCGATTTCACGTCCACATTCATTGCTTTCATGATAAATGCTTGCGCTTTGGCTCACGGGCCAGCAAACAGAGGCCTGTGAGCGCAAGCACACTGAGAGCGCTGAGCCAGCGGCCAACGAACACATCGGTGGTGGTTGTCCAGTCGGCCGTCAACACCACCGGCCCGGCCGGGACGGGAACCGCCATGAGCCCATCTGCGCGCGGAGGTGAGGGAACGATGGCGACTCCGTTCACCTTGACGAGCCAGGCAGGATAGGTGCGCAGCTTGAGAACAAGGAAGCCCGTGTGCGGCGGGTTTGCAAGGATCTTCAAGTGCTCCGGCGCGCTGCNNGCGGCGATAAGCGAGATGTCTGCACCGATGGGCTCGTACTCGTACGTGCCGGCAAAGCCCTGGCCAGCGGCGTAGACCGGTACCATGCCGGCAACGGCGTCTTCGTCATCGCAGACCTGAAACAAATCCTTCTCTGCCCACGTGGTGAGCGTTAGAAAAACTGCGCCTGCTGCAGCTGCGATGGCGAAGCGCTGCAAGTGGTGCGTTGAGTTGCGCGGCCAGATTGCGGCTGCGGCAAAGATGCCCATGGGCGCCTCAAGAACCACAAGCCATCGCCAGGGAAATTGCAGAAAGCGGAGATCGGGAAGAAGATTCCACAGCGGCCGTGAGAATGGGAACTGCAGCAAGAGCACGGCGACGGGAATGAGCGCGAGCGGAACCCACCAACGCGCCTTCTCCGGCAAGCGGCCACGCAGCCAGCACAAGAACAGGGCGCACAGAGCAACGCCGATCATGAGGATGGCAATCGTCGAGACCGTGTGGAGCACGACATCGTGGTAGGCGAGCGCCGGATCGTTGTGCACGGCAAACAGCCAGCTGTATTCGGGAGTCTCTCCCTTGTCTTGGGTTGCCTGGTGAATATCGACCCAGCGCTGCTCCCACGAAGCAGGCACAAGATAGACCGCAACAAGACCCATGCCGAGCACGGCGCCGGCTGCGGTGCGTAATAGTTTCGCCGATGAACGCTCAAGGCCAAATACGACGAGTGCGGCAGCGGCAAGCAGGTAGCAGCCCATCACGCCGACGGTTGGATTTGAAAGCCAGCAGCCTGCAATGGCGATGGCGAGGCCCGCGATTGAGCCTGCCGACTGGTGGTGTTCCGATTTGGC
>PLST01000227.1:23709-23952 GCA_003164255.1 Acidobacteriaceae bacterium
GCAGAAATGCGCCGAGCGCAGCGCCCATCATCCACGTGAGCGGCGAATAGAAGACAAACCGCGGCTCGCCCGCGCCGTAATTGGCGCTGGGCGCCCAGTGCGGATACGGGACTCCGTGCCGCCAGGCATTGAGAGCATCGAACCAGGAAACCAGATGGAAGTCGAAGTCGTGGCCGCAGGAGTTGCCGTGGATGAGTTCGGGGGTGACGGCTACGAGGGCGGCGAAGAGGATGATGGCTGGGC
>PLST01000074.1 GCA_003164255.1 Acidobacteriaceae bacterium
CGGCATACGTGTAGCAGGCGCTGCCATCCGGGCTCTCATCCTGGTGATACCAAACGTTGCAATTCGGACACGAGACCGCAGGCGATCCCATGGCGATAGGAAGCTTGCAGCAACCGCAGTGCACCGGCCTCGCCGCGCCGGGAAACGGCTCGACGCATGCCAGGGCCTCCGCGGAAAAGAAAAATCGCTCATCGCCAGCGAGGATCGCGTCACGATGATCCAGCACGGCGAGGCCGGCGGGAATCGCGCGGCCGNNCCTTGTTATTCGCAACAGGCAACGTCATTACTGAGCCGTCCAGCTTCCGCGCGCTCCATTCACCGGCCGTTTCGGCCCAGAGATACGCCATGGCGAAACCTCCTCTTCGACTTTCTGCAAATCCAGTGTCATCCGATAATCGCGATCACCAACCTCCGCATGCTTCCCGCTTTGCGTAAATGCGACCAAACCGTCGAGATTGCAGTTAGATCTCCGCGGTCGCGAATCAACATCGCGCACCATGCATCACCATTTCGTTTCTGGGCGCATCCGCTCACCGCAAGGCGATTGGTGATTCCTGGTCATGCGCGTTGATTTCCGATTCTGCGAATTCCCACATCTACTGCCATTCGCTCTTGTCGCAACGAGTCCTCGCCGGTGATCCCTCAATTCAGTTCTCTCGATGAATTACTCTGCATGGGTTGGATTCCATCGTCGCTGCGGGGCAGCGGTTTGGCGGGTGATTATGGAAGGTTTGTTTGGGATTGAAACTGAATATGCCGTCGCTGGAATGACGACCCGCGGGCCGGTCAGGCGCGATGAGTTCATTGAGCGCATTGTGGCTCTGGCTCGCCAGCGGCTCGTTCATCTTCCCGATCTGTCTTCAAGCGCGGGCGTGTTTCTGCAGAACGGCTCCCGCTTCATGATTGACCAGGGATTGCCGGAGATCAGCACGCCGGAGTGTACTCATCCGGCCGATGTGGTGCGCTACGTTCAGGCGGGGCACAGAATCCTCTCCGGAATCGCCGCGGCGATCGAGGCTGAAAGCCCTCCCGGAACCGAGATCATGTGCTTCCGCAACAACGTCGATTACGGGGGCACACAATCGACATGGGGATCGCACGAGAGCTACTCCCACACTACGTCTTCTGAAACCATTCGCGAGCAGATCATTCCTCACCTGGTCACCAGAATCCCTCTCATCGGCAGTGGGGGCTTTCATCCTCTTGTGCGCGGTCTCTCCTTCAGTCTTGCGCCTCGCGTGGCTCATCTGCAGCATGTCGCCGCAGGGAGTTCCACGCACGACAGGCCTATTTTTCATGAAAAGGACGAGCCCCTGGGCCGCGGTTATTCGCGGCTCCACGTCATCTGCGGGGAATCCAATTGCTCTGAGACCTCGACGTTTTTGCGCGTCGGTTGCACGGCTCTTGTGGTGCGCATGATTGAAGCGGGACTCAAGCCCGGCAGCGCTGTCCAACTCGCCGATCCTCTGGCCGCAATTCATTCCGTGGCCGCCGATGTCACCTGTCACCAGCCGCTGCCGATGGCGGTTGGCGGCAGCAAAACGGCTGTGTCGATTCAACGGCATTATCTTGAGATGGCCGCGGCCCATCTCGACATCCTGCCGTCGTGGAGCGGCGAGGTTGTCACCCTCTGGCGCGCGATCCTTGACAAACTCGAGAGCGATGACGCGCCCGCGGCCGTTGCGCAAATCCTGGATTGGGGGATCAAGTACGCGGTCTATACAAGGCACGCTCGCCGTCTTGGAATCTGCTGGGACAAATTGCACCTCATGAACGAGGTGGTGGAAAAAATAAGCTACCCTCTGTTTGCCCGCGACGACAGCGGCACGACGATGAGCCTGAAAGCGGCCATTGCGTCGAAGCGAAAAATGCCCGCGCAAGTTCAGGCACTTGAACCCATGCTGATTGGAAACGGACTCGGATGGCAGGACCTGCGCAAGCTGATGTTCCATCGCCAGAGCTTTCTTGAACTCGATACCCGGTTCGGCCAATTGAACAGCCCGCGCGGCGTGTTCGAAGCTCTTAATCGCACCAATGCATTGCAGCACCAGCTCATCGCGGACGGCGATATTGAGAGCGCCATGTCCGAGCCGCCCGCTAGTGGCCGGGCCCACATCAGGGGCGAAGTGATTCGAAGACTGGCCGGAACGACCAGGTCGCGCGCCGACTGGAGCCGCATCATCAATCTCGATGAGAAAAAACTCCTCGATCTCAGCGATCCGTTCGCAGCCGAGGAAGTGTGGCGGGCCGCTTGCACCTCCGATCTTTGCGACTCCCGTTACTCGCACTCGTTCGAGGAGCTTTTCGAACGAAGAAGTGAGCCAGGGCCTCCAAGTCCCTGGGCACGCAGGCAGAGCGCGCTTGAGTTCTACCTGAGCGGCGATTTTGGTGTCGCCGAAGAACTTCTCCGGGGAGTTCTGGCGGATGAATTTGAAGTTCCTTCGACGCACACGCATCTGGCGCGCGTGCTCATGATGGTCAACCGCGAGGACGAGGCACGCGAGGAGGTCGCCCTGGCGTGGGCAGCGCGCAACCAGGGACCGGCCTATGTCAAAGCCCGAACGCTTTTCTTCCAATGCCTCTTTGCGATCTTTGACGGCGACGCAATCTCCGGCCTGGTGGCGCAACTCAAGCAGGTGCTGAGCGCCG
>PLST01000161.1:0-4405 GCA_003164255.1 Acidobacteriaceae bacterium
AGGTGTTATGCGGTATTAGCTAAGGTTTCCCTCAGTTATCCCCCACTCCAGGGTAGGTTAGTCACGTGTTACTCACCCGTGCGCCACTTTACTCATGGTATTGCTTCCACTTTCTCGTTCGACTTGCATGTGTTAGGCACGCCGCCAGCGTTGATTCTGAGCCAGGATCAAACTCTCGTTTGAAACCTGATGTCTTACCTCCTCTGACGGAGGTCAGAGTTGGTTCGACGGCATCTGCGCATCTGTTCCTAAGAACAGGGTGCGCGCAGATACTCTTACCTTGTGAGAATGATCAAGCCAAACTTGATCCCTTCTCACGACTGGCATGTTCAACCAATTTGTCAAAGATCCTTCCGGCTGGCCCGCCTGAGCGGGGCCGTTTGGATCGAGGCCCAAGCTCTGCAGCCGGGGTGTCCTCGAACTTGTTTGCGCTACTAGCCGTGTGTACTTCCGCACACTGGGCCGTTTTTACGCGAACCCTCCAAAAGTATCGAACTTTGGGCTCGATGTCAAGGATTAAATTCCTCGACCCTGAAGGCGGTTCACGCTGCGCAAAATATCAAAGATCGACCGGCAAAAAATGCCCGAGCCACTAAGGCTCGCGGGAGATAAACTCCCGGGTCATGCAATGGCTTGTTCTCTCTAGGGATTCCCTACAGGGGCTTCAGGGGCACTTGCCTCACCTGGCCCAGCGAACTAGTTCCATTACTTTGGCTTCCCACTTCCCTCTACGGGGCAGGCCATACGGCCACCGGGAGGCTCTCTTGCTCACACTGCAACTTTTCAAGAGTAGCACACGCCACTCCCGTTTGCAACCCGGACGCACACGAAACGTGGGGACCTTGCTGCAACTCCCCGAGAATACCAAGGCACCAGCCGGAATGCAAGCTAAAGAGCTGTGGAAACCTTCCGGAATCTGTGGGAAACAGCAAAACAGGGATCAGAGATCAGGGGTCAGGGATCAAAATCCCGGGCGCCTTCGGAGCTAGTGCCGCGGCAGGATGCCCAGGTCGGTCATCCCATTGATAAACAGCTGCATCGCCAGCGCCACCAGCAACAGCCCCATGATGCGGACCAGGATGCGAATGCCGGTCTCTCCCATGATCTGCCGCACACGGTCCGCACTGGCCAGCACCAGGAAGCTCACCAGGGACGTGAAGGTGATGGAGCCAAGAATCGCGCCCATCTCCCAGCACCAGAAGGTCGGCACCTGACCCACGAGCACCATCACGGTCGAGATGGCGCCGGCGCCCGCCAGCATGGGCACGCCCAGCGGAACGATTCCCGCATCTTCCTTCACGGCGGCCTCTTCAGCGTCCCCGTGCGCCTCCTGCGTTCCCGAGCGCCGCGCCTGCAGCATGTCGAGGCCGATCAGCAACAGGATCAGCCCGCCCGCAATTTCGAATGCAGGCAGCGTGATGCCGAACAGCTTGAAGATCATTTGCCCGCCAACTGCAAANNAACGGATCGACCAGAAAAAAGATGGAGCTCAACGCCAGCAGCGAGAATCGCACGATGGGCGCCGAACTGATTTCGTTCAATGCAACTTCAGCTGGGTTGGTCCAGAACACCCATCAAGTATAGGACCTTTGTGCGCTCAACTCGCCTGCGCTACTCCGTCTCGTCAAACGAATGAATCGTGCGGTGTTTGTGCGCGTCCTCCACGGGCGTATTCCCCGCTCTCACCACCAGTCGCGTTTCCATCCCCGCTTCGCGCGCAGGATCGAGTTCACGCACCACGTCGGAGAAAAAGCAGACGTCCCCCGGCGCAGCCTTCATCGCCGCCGCAATCGCCGTATAACTTGCCGCCGATGTCTTCGCTCCGGTCCTGGTGTCGAAGTAATCGCTGACAAGAGCGGAGAGATCGCCGAAGGTGGAATAGCGAAACAGAAGCCTCTGCGCATCAACCGAGCCGGACGAATAGATGGCCACNNAGGCTTTTCAGCGCCGTCGATTTACGATCGCGATCCATCAGCCAGTAGATGTACGTGAGCGCCGCCGGAATGAAGCCCAAAGTGTTCACTGATGGGCTCGCCTGTGAATTCGCCGATGGACCTATCGACGCATTCTTTTGCCCCTTCGCGAGACCGGGAGGCAACATTTTCGGCGCATCGGGGTCCTGCTCCTCACGATTCTCGACCGAAAGCATCAGGAGGTCCCGCATCAGGCCGCCCTCTTCAAGGGATTGCTCAAGGCTTTCATGATTCTTCTGGAGCTCAGCGACGCCGCTGATGAGAAATGACTCAAAGTGCTTGCGCGCGTAAGGAAACAGTTGCTCTGCCACGAGCGAAATCGGAGCGATGGTTCCTTCCACGTCCAACAAATAGACAGCAGGCTGCGGCTTGGTCGCGGTCATGCGCGCAGCGTGGAATGCACGCGCGGACCCAGGTAGGCTGGGCCGAAGCAAAGCGGCTGATAGTGCGCGTCGACGCCCGTCCCGGTGTAGTGCGGAGTCCAGCCCGTCGTGTCCTGGAACCAGCGCACGGCACGAATGCGCCGCTCATCGCACAAGGTAAACCAGTGCCTGGTTCCACGCGGCACGCGCAGCATGTCGCCGGGACCTACTTCCACGGAGGCGACACATTCGTCCATTGCCAGGAAGAATATTCCGCGGCCAGCGAGGATGAAGCGAACTTCGTCCTCAGAGTGCGTGTGTTCCTTGTCGAAACGCGCCAGCATCGCGTCCAGACCCGGCGTATCCGGACGGACATCGATCACATCTGCAGTCGTGTAGCCGCCACGCTGCTTCATCTCTTCGATCGCTGTGGCGAATGCAGCCAGAACCTCGTCCGCAGGCGCAAGGTCCGCGGCGTTCTCTGGCAGGATGCTCAAGTCCCAGCGCTCGTAGTCGATGCCAAGGCCGGCGAGTGTCGCGCGAATCTCCTGCTCGTCGCGAACAACGCTGCCTTCGTTCGAGGCCGTGCGTGACGGGATGCGCAGAACAGCCATACTGGCTCCTCCTCTATAAATCGATGAGCGTCTCCGGCTGGCCCGCGAGCAAGCGGCGTTCTTCCACCTGAAACAAAAACTCCAGCGCCTCCAGGTGCCGCCGCGCATCGGCCACCGATTGTCCCCAAGTATAAAGCCCATGACGGCTCAGCAGAACCCCATGGGCATTGGGGTTTGCCTCCAGTGCAGCCGCAAGCCGACGGCTCAGATCTTCATAGTTCTGCGTGTTCTCGACAATGGGAACCCGCTCAAGATGCGCGTGGGTGGTCACGCCTGAAAGCCCCTTCAAGATCTCGTAGCCCTCGATGGGTAGGTAGCCGCGCGCCGCAAAGCGCGCTGAGATCAGCGTGTTCCACACGGTGTGCACATGCAGAATGGCTCCCGCATCCGGCCGCTCGCGATAGAGCACAAGATGCAATGCGGTTTCAGCCGATGGTCTGGCTCCGGGTGTCTGCACGTTGCCTTCAGGATCCACTTCCAACAGGCCAGCCGGTGTCAGCGTGCCCTTGTCGAGCCCGCTGGCGGTAACCAGGATGCGGCCATCCACGCGCACGCTGAAGTTGCCGCTGGTCGCAGGAACCCAGCCCTGCGCATAGCACCAGCGCGCCGTGGCGCAGAGAGATTCTGCTGCAACTTGGAGTGGCTGCGTATCGGGGACCATACGTATTCGCAGTGTAGCAAGAGCGCGGGCGACGTGGGAGCATCCCGGCAATCGAGGGCAGCCCTACAATGAGATCTTGAAGATCTTGCCCGCAGAAGACCAACGCGACCGACTTGAAGTGGTGCTTGTCTCGCCGCGCAATCCGCTCAATATAGGAGCGGTGGCGCGTGCCATGGCGAACTTCGGCTTCTCGCGCCTTGCGGTCGTTGCCGCCTATGCGCCGCATTGGCGTGAAGCGCGCTCGGCAGTGGGCGCGCCCGAGCTGCTCCGCTCGGCCGAGGAGACGGATTCGCTCGCCGAAGCCATCCGGGATTGCACGCTGGTTGCGGGAACAGGAACGCTCACCCATCGTCGGCCCGAGCAAGCGGTTGTGCGGCTGCCCGACCTGGCTCCGCTCGTCGCCCGCGAACTCGGCCATGGAGGGCGCGTCGCGCTCGTCTTCGGACCAGAGAAGCATGGCCTCTCGCGGGAAGATCTTTCCCATTGCAACCTGCTGGTGGAAATTCCGACCGATGCGCGCCAGCCGTCGATGAACCTTGGCCAGGCGGTCGCGGTTTGCCTCTACGAATTGGCGTGCCACGCCTTCTCTCAGCAAGAGAGCTCGCTGCAGCCAGAGGCAACCTCCCATGACGGTAATGGACCAACCGCGGCATCCGCCCGCCTCGATCTGCTCGCAGGCGTCGTGGAAGAAACGATGATCGCCGCCAATTACTCCCCGGTCCGCATGCGCGAGGCAAATCGCCACGATCTCCGCCTGCTCCTGCGCAGACTTCGACCCTCTGAGCGCGACACCAG
>PLST01000161.1:4420-7610 GCA_003164255.1 Acidobacteriaceae bacterium
TCGCTCAAAGGCTCCCCGATGACGCTTTCGAATTTCCGCGCTCTTTTGGTGACTTCGACCCCCGCAAGGGCGCGCCGGGTAGCCGCAGTTGCGGGCGTCGCCCTGGTCTTCGCAGTCGCACTCGCCGCATCATCCCAGGAGTCGGTGCCCGCGAATCCTGCGCAGCCTCCCGCTCAGCCGGATGCTGCCCAGCAGGCTGCTACTCCGCAGGCAAAGCCAGACGACAGTCAACAGCCTGCAACGCCCGCGCAGACCCCCGCCCAGCCGGATACCGCACCGCAGTCCCAGAATCCGCCTGCCGCCCCGCCGTCAGCCGACAGCCCGGCGCAGCCCGCAGCCTCGCAGGATACTTCGGCCCAGCCCGCCGCCGCACCGGCAGCCGGCGGCCAGCCTGAAGCGCCCGCGGCCGGCAAGCCAGCCGCTTCGGCCCCGGATGAGCCAGCCCAGTCAGCCAGCGAAGAACCGGGTGCGACTACCGAGGATGAGCTGAAGAAAATGCTCATTGGCAAGCCGCTTTTTCTGCGCAACGGATATCTCTTTGACCAGCTCAGCTACAACGAACTCGGGATGTTGATCGGGAAATCGCCGCACGCCTCCTACACCCTGGCCGCCGTACAAATTGACAAGGTTCGCCTTACCAAGCACAAGCTGGAGCTGGAGGGTGCGCGCTACGGTTTGCACTTTCTGGGCGCCCTCGCCACCGAAGATCCCGCCACCGCTATGGACCGCGTGAAGATTACGCCTAAGAAGAAGACGCTCAAGGTCACCATTGACCGCGAAATAGTCGTCAAGCCAAAGAAAGAGAAACCGGTCAAGCCGGTCAAGACAAAGCCAGCCGACGCACAGGTGATCCAGTCGAAAGAGTCGATCGCCAAGGCGACAGCAACACTGGCGCCGGTTATGCCCGAACCGGTTCCAGCCTCGGACTCTGACACCACCGCAACAGCAGCTCAGACGTCCGGTGCGGCGCCAGCAAGTCCTCAAGGCGCCGAAGCACCCAAGCAACCGGCCGACGCCAACGCCACCGCATCTCCTGCTGCGACTTCTGCTGCCACGTCTGAAGGCGCTCAACCTGAAGCGGCCGATGCTGATCAGGGCAAGGCCGAGATGGCCGCAGCGCCCAAGGAGGAGCGGCCGGCCGATCCCAACAGCGTCACCTTTACGCTGTCCCCCGCTCATGCCGCAAAAATCCTCAAGAAGGCCATCAGCAATGTCTTCGCCACCGGCCTCGACGATCGCATGATGGCTTCCATGCCTGATTTCTGGAAACTCTATTACCAGGCCGCACAAGCCAAGGCCGATTACCAGCCCTCCGACCCGGCCGTCATGCGCCAGGGCTCCGTGAACGAGAAGGCAAAGCTCACATCCACATTTGAGCCGGCGTCGAATCAGTACGCGCAGGACAACGGCGTTGCCGGAATGGCTCTCTACCACGTGGTCATCGGCCCGGACGGTACGCCTGGAGAGATTGCCGTCGCCCGTCCCATAGGTTTCGGCCTCGACGAGAACGCGGTCACTGCCATCCAGGCCGCGAAGTTCTCCCCCGCCATCAAAGACGGCAAGCCGGTTCCTGTGCTTCTCGATCTCGTGGTGCAGTTCAGAATCTACTCCAAGCGGACCTCGATCATCCGCATTCCGGGCCAGGAAGATAATCCCGCGGCGCCGATCTTGCCCGGCCCTTACACGGCCCACGATTTGGCCGTCAGGAAAAGAGAAGAATTACAAAAGCAGCAACAATCTTCGAACTGATTCAGCGCGGAGCATCGACGGAGTTCGCCGATGCCCTTGCGGCCGACCCCGCTCTCGCGTGCTCGCGCAACCCGCAGGGCGTCTCTGCACTGCTCTGGTCGGTTTACTGCGGCCGGCCGGCCCTTCGCGAGTCTCTTCTCGCCGCCCGCGCGGCCCAGGCTGTTCCCCTTGACGTCTTTGAGGCCGCAGCCATCGGCGATCTCCCAAATCTTCAATCCGTCCTCGCCCCGACGCCCTCTTCCGCTCCCGAGTTTTGCCCCGTCTCCGAATTCTCTCCAGACGGATGGACGGCTCTTCATCTCGCCGCGGGCTTTGGAACTCCCGGCGCCGTTCGAGCTCTGCTGTCTGCAGGCGCGGATGTCAATGCGCTCAGCCGCAACCCCCAGAAGAACCAGCCGCTCCATGCCGCCGTCGCACTGGGAAAAAACCCTGACATCGTCAATCTGCTGCTCGCGAGCGGCGCCCAGGTGAATGCCCCGCAGGCCGGCGGCTTCACCGCCCTGTTCTCAGCTGCCGCCGCCGATTGCCGCCCTCTGGCCGACCTGCTCGTCGCCCATGGAGCCGATCCCGCGCATAAGAGCGATGAAGGCAAGACGGCTGCCGACTTTGCCCGCGAACGGGGCCACACCGAGATGGCCGACTGGCTCGAATCCCTCTAAGACGCACCTTGTTCTCACGGCTCCAAAGCCCGCTGATACTGTGCAGATCCCGCCAGATGCAATACAAGAAATTACAAATGTCTTACAGTTACTTGCCAGCGTAAGACGTTGTAAGACAACGTAAGACACTGTCTTGCAACGTGTCTTACCGTCTTACATCGCGTTTTGCACGCTGTCTTACAAACGTGGCGCTCCTCCTGGCCACCAATACCAGAAACCCGCCACGCCTTCACTCGTCACTCTTGATCAGCTCCTCGAGCTTGGTCTTGTGCTTCGCGGCTCGTCCCGTGCGCGGCCCCGTCGAAAGCACGCGCGCCGGCTTGGGCTGGCCCACCCGCTCCCGGGCGTTGGCCTTCACCGCCTTTGCAGCTGAAAACGTCCCTGGTTTTCGTTTCTTCACGGCCTTGCGTTTCCTCCATCCAAAAGACGAGTATGGAGTAGATTGAGCCGAACTGGAAGAACAAGGCTCGTGGAGAATGATGGAAGAACGGGATTTTTTTAACGAAACCACAGAATTGCGAACCCATACCCTCGTCTGCCCCAAGTGCGGTCAGGCAGCCGAATACAAAGTCACCTGGGTGGTGCGCCGTAAACGCGCCCAACTGCCCGGAAGGGCCGACGAACGCGACCGTGCCCGCTTCGCCAAGGCGCAGTCTTACATGGTAAGACGCGACGACAAGCTCGCCTGCGCCAACGTCCGCTGCCGCAAGCCCTTTGAGATTACCCAGCTGCAGTCGCTCGCGTTTCTATCGGAGTGAAAAGGGCTGTCCGCGCACAACTCC
>PLST01000532.1 GCA_003164255.1 Acidobacteriaceae bacterium
CGTACTTCTTTTGCAGGTCGGCGAAGTTGCGCTGGCCTTCGTTGGTTTGAGCCACGGCCACCTGGAAGGCGATAACGGCGATTTTAGCGGGGCCCGGCGCTGCCGCGGGGGCTGCCGGAGTTTGGGCTGCGGCGCTCAGGGCAAAGCCCGAGGCCAGCGTGAGGATAAGTGCAAGCGAACGCTTCATTTGATTCAAAAGCTCCTTGGGAATTCCCGTATGGCCCGATGCGCTGTTGCGCGAAAGCGAGCCTGTGCCTCCTGAGAAACCTCACGGTCATTTTTCGGGAACTCCGCGCCGGATGGCAACAGAGACAGGAAAAGACGCGAATGGAGACGTCAGCAGGAACTAGATGGATTATAGGAGTCTGGGGTAGGAGCGTCAAACCTCTCCGTCATGAATTTATCGGCCCAAAACACGAAGGGCCGCTCAGCGAGCGGCCCACGGTGGAAAGCATGTAATTGCCCGGGCTTAGAAGGTCGTGGAGACCGTGAAGCGGAAGGTCTTGCGGGGCTCTCGGAACTGGTAGCGCGAGCCGTAGGCCTCCATCGCTTCGCCGTAGGAGTAGTCTCCAGCGCCTCCCGGGGGGAACATGGCACGCGTAATCAGCTCGGCCGAGCAGCTACCCTGCTTGCCGCCGACAAGAACGTCGTTGCAATAGGGCTGCTCGTACAGGCGGAGCGGGTTGTACGCGTAGTAGATGCGGAAGGGCGCATTGACGATGGGCATGATGACGGCAATTTCACCACCCAGCGACATGCGCGGGACAAAGTTGGTGCCGGAAATGGGCCGGATGTCCTGCTTGAACCCAACCTGCGAGCCGGAGATGCCGCCCTGGCAAGAACCGTTGTTGTACACCGGGCATCCGTAAAGGAGCGAGGTGAGCGAGGCAAAGCCTTCAGGGCTCTGCTTCAACTGTCCGTGATTGGTGGCCACGTCGATGCCGAAGTCGTCGAACAAGGAGAACATGAGGGTGCCGACGATCGGGATACGATACTCGAGGTTCGTGTTCAGGTTGGTATCGCCACCGATTGAGGCCACTCCGTAAATCGGCAGCGGCACCTGAATGCACTGGTTGTCCTGGGGATTGGTGGGATCGCGCGGCACGCAGGTGCCGTCCGGATTAGTCAACTGAAAGTTGATCTTGCTGGGCACATAGCCGTAAGGGGTGGCGCCGCGGACGTCAAAGCCTCGCAGCTCGCTTTCGCCACCGGCGTAGAAGCGATTGTTGGGGGGAGCCACGTCGCCGCCATATCCCTGCACATAACCAAGCTGGGCGCGGACGCCAAGCACGTTGTGTCCGTTTTCACTGAAGAGCAGGTAGTGCATGGGGATGAAGCGCTTGTAGGCCACCAGGGGCGAGAAATAGCGCACATTGCCCCAGATGCCAGACGCCTGGAAGGCTGCCGTGTATTCCTTGCCGGAACGAGGACGTACCGGGTTGTTGATGGTGTTGTAGGTATAGGTGAGAGAAATCTGGCTGTTGATGATGCCGGCCAGCGCGTTGGAGCCCTGGATGCCGGAGCGGAAGCTGATGGTCTGGAAGAAGGTCTGCGAGGCCGTGCTGAAGGCCGTGATCGACGACTTGCTCCACGAATAGGTGGCGCCGAGGCGCTGGAAGGCATGCCGCTTGAGCGGGTAGCTGATGGAGACGTTCATGCCGTTGGCAGCCTGGTTGTAGTTCTGCGTGAGCGACTGCTGCGCAGAGGTCAGGTTGGCCGACAGGCCAGTGGAGGCCTGATAGTTCTTGGCGGCGTTGAAGTCCTGCTTGTTGTTGTAGATCTGGAAGCCCACATTGATGGGGCGGTTCTTGATGTAGGGCTGCGTGAAGCCGAAGGTGAACGTCCGGGCCACGTTGCCCAGGTTGCCCTGCAGGCTCAGCGTTTCGCCCAGGCCAAGGAAGTTGTTGGTCTGGTAGTTGACGCCGAGGAACGCGCCCGACTGGCCGCTGATGCCGCCGTTCATGCCGATGGAGTTCTTACCCTTTTCCTTGACCTTGAGCAGCAACTCGACGGTGCCGTTGTCAGGATCCTGGTGGGCTTCAGAGTCCTGATCGACCTTGAGCGGATCGAAGTACTCCAGCTGGTTGAGGCGGAGCAGGCTGTACTCCCACAACTGGGAGTTGTAGACGGAGCCTTCGTCGAGCATGAGTTCGCGGCGGATGACGCGGTCGCGGGTGATCGTGTTGCCCTGGAATTCAATGCGCGACACATAGAAGGGCTTGCCTTCGTCGATGTCGATGACCATGGAGACGGTCTTCTTCTGGTCGTCGTATTCCAGTTTCGGAATGGCGCCGAAGTTGATGTAGCCCAGGGTGCCATAGGCCTTCTTGAGGTTATCGAGGCCCTTGCCGATGGCTGTGGCGTTAAAGTAGTCGCCGTCTTTGACGACGAAGGTGCCGCGCAGTGCCTTCAGGTTGGTCACTGCCTTGTTTCCCGTGAAGGTGATGCCGGAAAGCCGGTAGCGCCCACCTTCCTCAATCGTCATGAGAATGTCGATGCGCTTGCCCTTATTGGGGCGGAAGGTGAACCAGTTCAAGCCACCCTCGTCGCGAATCTGCGTCTTGGGCTGCTCCACAGCCGCGTTCGCGTAACCCTTGTCACGATAAGCCTGGCGAACCCGCTCCGTGTCCTCCTCAAGCTTTGAGGCGTCAAAAGTCTGCGGGAAAATGTCTTCAAGGACGATGGAATAGGGAATACCGATGGGCTTGAGATTCTTCATGGCACGGCGCAGCAGCAGAGCGGATACGTGCTGGTTGCCCTGGAACTTGATCTCGCCGACTTTTACGACCGGGCCTTCCTTGATGTTGAAGTTCACCTGAACTGAGGCCGGAGGAATCGTCTTGACTTCAGTCTTGATGGTGGCGAACTGATGGCCGTGCTCGGCCAGCAACTCCTTGATAACCGTTTCAGCGCGCTTGATCTTGGAAGGGTCGTACTGGCTCTCGACCGAAAGCGGCACCTTTTCCTTTTTGAACCGGTCCAGGACGTCGGATACAGTTACCGTGCTCAGGCCCTTGTAGTTGATCTCGCGGATATTCGGCTTCTCCCTGACAAAAATGTCCAGGATCAGGCCTTTTTCAGAGTCCTCGCGCTCGATGCGCAGGTCATCGAAATAGCTGGTATTCCAGAGCGAGTTGAAGTCGCGCTCGATGGAAATCGGATCGTAAGGATCGCCCACATGGGTAAAGAGGCGGGCGAGGATGGTCTCTTTGGGGATGCGCCTGTTACCGATCACGCGAATCTGCTGAATCGTCTGCGTATCCTGGGCGAATGCTGCGCTGGCGCAGACCGCCAGGACGAGGATCATAAAGATCCGCCCAAGGCGCGAGGCCCTCGAGTTGCGGGAGATGGAAGTGTGCTTGATCTTCACCGGGCTGGGGCCCTGCGGCGAGCACAAGTGCTGGTGCGGTCCATGTATAGGCTTCACGGGAAGAATATGCACACCCTCATTGCTGAAAAAATCTGGTCCTGCCTCAAGGAAAGATTGATTATATTTGACCGCGGTGGTCCTGCCCAAACTGGCGGGCTCCCCTCGGCTTGGAAATCGCGTCTTTCCCTCAATTTCCCCGCCGCGTCTAGTCCCCGCGGACTCAGGCCGGGGCCCGCTGCCAACCCCGGTGAGGATTCGCTCCCTCAGGGGTGTCTGGTGCGCTGCTACCCATCTCCCAGTCTACCGGAACGAACCGGGTCGGGGCTGGGTTGCCTGGACCTGCAAGCTAGGCGCATCCTCTTTAGACGCGGGTAGGTCGCACAGGCAATCGGGCGGAGAAGAAGTTTGGGTGAGGTTTTTCAAGGCATGGATCAGGTTCCTCCTTCTATTTATGACTTTTCAGCCACGCTGTTGAACGGGCAACCGCTGAGCCTTACCCAGTTCCGGGGCCGGGTGCTGTTGATTGTGAATACAGCCAGCCGCTGCGGGTTCACGCCCCAATATGCGGGTCTCGAAACGCTTTATCGAACCTATCATTCCCACGGATTTGAGGTGCTCGGCTTTCCCTCGAACCAGTTCGGCGCCCAGGAGCCCGGATCTGAAGAGGAAATTGGCACTTTTTGCCGTGAAAACTACCAGGTCACCTTTCCCTTATTCGCCAAAATCTGCGTCAACGGCCCCCAGGCTCACCCGCTCTATTGTTTTCTGAGGAATGAAAAGCCCGGGTTGCTGCCGATGTTCGGCTCCGGGGCTATCCGCTGGAACTTTACCAAGTTTCTGGTTGGCCGCAACGGTCGCGTGGTGGCCAGGTTCTCGCCCGGCAAGAAGCCCGCGAGCATGGCGAGCGCAATTGAACGCCTCCT
>PLST01000308.1:0-3560 GCA_003164255.1 Acidobacteriaceae bacterium
GCACCTTCTCCGCGGCAGTTTCCGCGGCCATTTGCAACTCCTGCGCGCGCAGGGCCTTGAAGTTCGCATCGTCAAAGCTCACCAGGTGATGTTCGTGGTGGTCCAGCCGCAGCACCTGCGCCGCGAGGGTTTCGAGAGCCCTCAACAACTCGCCGTTGTGCTGGATGACGAGCGGAACATCCGGGCCGGCCAGCTCCACGTTAATCATCTGGCGCGCAATGCCGCCTTGCGCGTCGCTCGCGGCTTCGCCCGCGGAGATGCGGTACTTCAGGCGCATTCCGCCCAGCTTGTTCAGGGAATTCAAAAATCCGGCAATTTTCTGTGCAGACTGTTGCAGGTCTTCGATGGGCATAACAAATAAGTATCGCAGAGAAGGGCGCTTCGCGGTGCACCTGCGGTAGAAAGAAAATCGGGACGAATGGGAACCAGGAATGGCTCGGCTTTTTCGCGTCTCGTTCCGGAATGCTACCTTGGTTTTGGACCCTTCGGCCATTGCCTAGCATCCACATCGCGGAAAGAGCCTTCGTCTCTGCCATGCGCCGTCTTCTCTACATCCTTTTGCTGGTTTTGCCGTTTGTCGGCGCCGTCCCTGTCCGTGCGCAGGGAGGGCCCCCATTCATCACCGACGATCCCGGTACGCCCGGCAACCATCACTGGGAAATCAACTTTGGCTGGGTCGCCAACCACAATCCTGGCCAGTCCTACTACGAGATTCCCGACGTCGACCTGAACTACGGTTGGGGCAATCGCATTCAGCTCAAGTACGAGCTGCCTTTGGCGGCAGCCACCAATGCCAATAACTCCACGGGCGTGGACCTGGGCGAGTCGTTTCCGGGCATCAAGTGGCGCTTCTACGAGCATCACCGTTCGGGCGAGCCCCCGACCGACAGAAACCTGCTCTTCTCGCTCGGAACGTATCCCCAAGTTTCGATCAACAATCCCACACGCGCCGCGCAGCGCGGCATCGTGGCTCCGGGGCCTACTTACTATCTGCCTCTCGAGTTCGCGGCGCGAGTCGGTTGGTTGGCGCTTAACGGCGAGGTGGGTCGATGGATCGGCAACAGGAATCAGCCCAGCCAGTGGGGCCGCGGCCTCATCGCAGGCCACGAGTTCAGCGACCGGCTCGAGCTCTACACCGAACTCTACGATCTGCAAGACGCCAACCGCATCAGCGGCAATCCCAAACAGCGCTCTTTTACGCTCGATTTTGGCGGACGCCAGTCTCTCGACCGCGCCAACCACGTTCGCCTTCTCTTCCTGGGCGGCCGCTCCATCCAGACCGTCACCCGCACCAACGGCCAGCCCAGTTGGATCGCCTACATTGGCATTCAAGTTTTGTTCGGCCCCAAAGGCGACCACTAGAGCGTGTTTCATAAATGGCTTCGTGAAAGGGCCCGTGCCCCATCCATTCGCTTTTTTCTGGCGAATGGGTGGGAAACCACCAAAGCCAAAAGTACGAATTCACGCGGTCAAAAAACTAGCAGCACGCAAAGCCGTAAATCTGACCTTCGCTCCCACCGCCTTAACCGCCCTGGTTCCCGCTCACGCGCACATGATAGTTGAACACCAGCAGCGTAAAAATGCCGAAGAGCATGGCCACAATCGCCAGCGGCGCGCCGTACGGATATCCCTNNAACACGTCGTTATAGAAGGTTGTTGTCCCCTCCAGCCCGCCTTGCCCGGTCATCAGCATGTGGCCCACGCCCATTAAAAAGATGCTCAGGTTGTATGCTGCCATTGCCAGCAGCAGAATCGCCAATCCCGCTGCAATCATTCGCTTTTGCGAAATAAAGCGCAGCGTCTCCCGCGATGGAACCGCCTGGGCGGAGGAGGTTCCGCGCCTTTGCGCCACGTGCTGGAACACGGCAACCAGCAGAAACATCGCGAAGCCTGCCCACATGTCNNGCAATGTCGCGAAATACGTCGCGAATAAAGATCAGCGACACAATCTCGAATTGGCTGGCGATGGATCGCGTGGTAGAGGCCGGCAGCGCCGCGATGAGCGTGAGTACTTCGTAAAACAGGATGAAGTTGAATGGTGTGGAGATCGCTGCCAGGTAATTGCCGCCGGCCTCGGCGATGATCGGCGGTGGATGCGGAAGCGTTCGCGCCAGAAAGATGAGCAGCAGATGAACCAGGAAGCCTGCAACGCTCAACCGGATGGCCAGTTGCTTCAGGGCCGCCCTGTTGCGGTCAGAGAAGATCACGTCGTGCGCGGAATCGAGCCAAACCCAGGCGCGGGCGAGTGCCCCTTGATGGTCCTTCCCGGTTTTATCCTGCCCGGCTGCCATGGCTTCGTCTCTTCAGGTTTCAGTGAGATGATCGTACCGGATTTGTGCGCCAAAGTCCTATGTTCCCCGCGCGCTACTCCCACCCCATTGCCGAACTCCACAACGGCACGATAGCATTCCACTGAAAATGTTTTCAGGAGATTCCCTTCATGCGTAGTTATGCAGTCCTCGCCGCCGCCGTTCTTGCCTTGTTTCCGCTCGCCGCTGTCTCCCAAACCGCATCGGCGCCGGCAAAATCCGCCCATACACCCGTCCAAAAGGCTGCCCCACCGCAGGTGGTGGCGCTGACGCCGCCTATGGGCTGGAACAGTTGGAACTTCTTCGCCGGGAAAGTCACCGATCGGGACATCCGCAACGCCGCCGACCAGCTTGTCTCGACCGGTATGAAGGACGCGGGCTACATCTACGTCAACATCGACGACACGTGGGAGGGCGACCGCGACGCCAACGGCGTATTGCACACCAACTCGAAGTTTCCCGACATGAAAGCGCTTGCCGACTACGTGCACTCCAAAGGGCTCAAGCTCGGCATTTACTCGTCGCCCGGGCCGCAGACCTGCGCCCGCTTCGCAGCTTCGCTCGACCACGAAGTGCAGGACGCCCAACTCTACGCCTCCTGGGGAATCGACTACCTGAAGTACGACCTCTGCACCTTCCGCACCGCGGTGATGACCGCCCAGGCGCCGGACGACAAAGCCGCGCAGATGCGTCTTATGGTCGCCGCCTACGACAAAATGAACAAGGCCCTCAAAGCCACCGGCCGGCCCATCGTCTACTCATTCTGCCAATACGGCTGGGACGCGGTCTGGGAGTGGGGCCCCTCGGTCGGCGCCAACCTGTGGCGCACCACCGGCGACATCCAGCCCAACTGGCAAAGCATCTACTCCATCCTCAACCAGCAGGCCGGCCTGGCGAAGTACGCAGGCCCCGGCCACTGGAACGATCCTGACATGCTCGAGGTGGGGAACGGTCAATCGTCAGGACCCAACAGCCCGATACGCTACCTAACGTCGGCTGAGAATCGCACCCACTTCTCCATGTGGGCCATGCTCGCCGCGCCGCTCCTGGCCGGCAACGACCTGCCCAACATGACGCCCGAAGTTCGCGCCATCCTCACCAATCGAGACGTCATCGCCATCGACCAGGACCGACTGGGCCACCAGGCCACGCGCGCCTACTCCGAGGGCGAGCTCGACGTCTGGACCCGGCCTCTCTCCGGCGGGGCGACGGCGATTGCGGTCATCAACGCCGGCGCCGACCGCTACTCCA
>PLST01000308.1:3592-4142 GCA_003164255.1 Acidobacteriaceae bacterium
TCTATTTCACGGGGCAAAGATTTTCCGGCTGGTCACTTGAACTCGGCCAGAGCGTGATCAAAAGTGTGCATGGATCACGGTCCCCACACTCCAGCTTCTCGGCCTGCCGGAATATTCGTGTGGGAGACGCCAGCAGTCGATATTGCCCCTTTGCGACCGTCGCCAGATCGAAGTACCCGGCACTGTCCGTGGTCACCTTCTCCACCGACGTTTGACGTGATTCGGATACAAAGAGCCTCAGTTCTACGACGGAGTTCTCAAGTGGTGCGCCGGATGCATCGATAACTCGCCCGCTTAATCGAGTCGTACGAAAGAGGACGAGATTGGGCTTGATTCGCTCGACTCTTGCGCAAAACTGTTCTTGCGTTTCGCCCTTCGGGCCTACATCAACAAGCTGACCCGCAATTGAAGGCGAAATCGCTGCAAAGCAGATTGCCGTGATTAATTTCATGCGGGCATTATAGGCTCGGCTGGGGAACTCAGGGCTACACCGCCCTGCCCAAACACACCGCAAACCACCCGCGCGCATCCGTCCACGTTGCCTCGGCGC
>PLST01000104.1:0-1443 GCA_003164255.1 Acidobacteriaceae bacterium
TTGCCAACTCGTTCTTTCTTCCCCGCCATCTTCTTCCCCACTCACAAGCAGGCAAGAAAGCAGAGCAGGAAGTCATGCGGCCAGTACCCGCAGAGGAAGGATAGGTGAAGCGTATGGGAAGTCCGGTGTTTGTTGGAATTCAAAGGATACTGGTTGCATTCGACGCGTCTCCGCATGCAGAGCACGCTATGGATGTCGCCCTTGCTATGGCCGGTGACATGAAGGCCAAGTTGTTCGTCATCTCGGTAATTCGGCCTCCCGAACCCGCTGAAAGCGCGGAGTTCCATGCTGTGCTTGAAGACGGCCAAGAGCGCTACGAGAAGAGTTTTGTCTCGTTGCGCGAACGCGCCAAGCAAAAGGACATCGAACTCGAAACCGACGTGGTTCTGGGCCATCCGGCGGAACAAATCATCCATAAGGCGGACACGATCCAGGCCAGTCTTATCGTTATGGGCAAGCGCAGCCATACGATCCTCCATCGCTGGATGCTGGGCTCGAACTCCGAGCGGGTGCTGAGATATGCGCACTGCCCGGTGATGATCGTCCATTGATCGGATAACCAAGCTATGAAGATCTCGAAACACGCGAGCGGCGAGGCACAGAAGACGCGTAACTGTCAGCAATTCTGTTCTCACATGCCGCTTAACATCAACCCATCGAACTCCTCACAACTGACGGCTTTTGCAGCCGAGAAAGCGTAAGCATCATGTCTGAAGTAGTAAAACTTGAAGCGCTCGAAATTCTTGATTCCCGCGGGAACCCAACTCTCTCAGTCACGGCCACTCTCGCAAACGGCGTAAAGGCAACTGCGAAGGTTCCCTCCGGTGCATCGACCGGCAAACGGGAAGCAGTTGAACTCCGCGACGGTGACAAAAAACGATACGGGGGCAAGGGCGTATTGAACGCGAGAAATCACGTGAACGGCGAGATTCAAAAGGCCATTCACGGATTTGATGCCAACGACCAGAAGGGATTGGACAAGAAGCTGTGCGAACTCGACGGGACGCCGAACAAGGCACGCCTTGGTGCGAACGCAATTCTGGGCGTTTCTTTAGCGGTTGCGCGGGCGGCTGCTGCGGACCATGGTCTTCCCTTTTATGCATACCTCGGAGGGGAGAAGGCCAACCTCATCCCGGCGCCTTGGTTCAATGTGCTGAACGGCGGGAGCCACGCGGACAGCAATGTGGACTTTCAAGAGTTCATGATTTCGCCGGTTGGAGCGCCTTCGTACAGCGAAGGACTGCGCGCGGCTGCGGAAACCTTTCACGCACTCAAGGCTGTTCTGCACAAGAAGGGTTACAACACGGGCGTCGGCGATGAAGGCGGTTTCGCACCTCAGTGCACATCCAATGAAGAGCCTATCGAGTTGATTCTTGAAGCCATTCAGAAGGCAGGTTACAAAGCTGGCAAGGACATCGTGCTCGTGCTCGATCCGGCCACCAG
>PLST01000104.1:1448-6928 GCA_003164255.1 Acidobacteriaceae bacterium
ATTGAAGATGGAGTTGCCGAAGACGACCACGCCGGCTGGCAGCATCTGACCAAGGCGCTTGGGGGCCGGATTCAGTTGATTGGCGATGACAACTTTGTCACCAACCCGACGATCTTCCGCCAGGGCATCAAAGACGGAATCGCCAATGCCATTCTGATCAAGCTCAACCAGATCGGCACACTAACGGAAACGCTCGAATGCATTCAGATTGCTCGCGAGAATGGATACGGCGCGGTCATTTCGCACCGTTCCGGTGAGACCGATGACACCAGCATCGCCGACCTCGCCGTCGCCGCCGGCATGGGGCAGATCAAGACGGGATCGACCAGTCGCGGCGAACGCATCGCGAAATACAACCGCTTCCTGGAGATTGAACACGAACTTGGGACAAAGGCCCGCTACGCCGGAGCAAGCGTGTACGAGCGCTGGCACAAGCCCGTGAAGGCATAGCAGCAACGGTGGTGTTGGAGTCCACCTGAAAACCGCTCATACTGGGCAGATGACTCCTCGAAGCTGAAAATCACTTGGAGGAGTCATGCCCGAACCCGGACCAAAGATCGTAGGAGCACGAGCGCGAGGGGCGCTCAACGACGCGCAACAGCGGCGACTGAGCGTCACTTGCAAGTACATCGACAAACTGCTGTGCGACATCGAACAGGCACTCCATTCCGCGGAATCTACCTCTCCATTTGCACGGCATGTTGTGGACATTACCCCTGCACAGACGCGGGTCATCGAAGACCATATTGGCCGTTTCCGCTCTCAATTGTTGCGGGCATTGGACTGGCAACACATGAAGCCCGATCCGCCAGAGATTCCGGTGACTCGATCGGTGATGACAGACCTGGCATTTGTGGACATCGCAATTGAAGAACTCAGGCCAAGCTATATGAGCGGCTGTGGAGCGATCCCAGAAGATGCGGTTGGCGAATTGAATGGTGTTGTCCATGAGCTTCGATCTCTGGTCGGAAGCATGGAACGTTATCTCCGCCAGGATCTGGGAACGAATCTGGAGTTGCGTCTCCGGAGGCTGGAAGAAACCGGTTGTGACGTAGGTCTCTTGCAGTGCATTGAACAACTCGTCACGCGCCATGGACTGGTGGAGTTTCGCCCGCGCATTGATTCCCTTGCATCTCGCCTGGAGGACAACAACCTGGAAGTGGCGCTGTTTGGACGAGTCAGCAGCGGTAAGTCCTCGCTGCTGAACGCGCTCCTAAGCACAGACGTGTTGCCCGTTGGCATCAATCCAATCACAGCGGTGCCTACCAAGCTGGAATATGGAGCAACATTGCGTGCTTTCGTCACCTATGGCAATGGACGAAATGAGATCGTCACAGTTGAAGAGCTTGGCAAACTTGTGACAGAGCAAGGGAACCCCGGAAATCTGCGCAATGTCACACGAGCGATGGTTCAAGTCCCTTCGCCGCGTCTCAAGCAGGGCATTGTGCTGGTGGATACGCCAGGTCTTGGCTCTTTGGCGAGACGCGGCGGGGCAGAGACTCTTGCCTATCTTCCATCCTGCGATCTTGCGTTGTTGCTGATTGACGCCGGTACAACTTTGAATGAAGAAGATGTCGGAACATTGCGCCTGCTCTATGAAGCCGCAATTCCCGCCATCGTTTTGCTCAGCAAGGCAGACCTACTGGGGGAAGGTGATCTTCATCAAGTCACCGGTTACATCCATGAACAACTGCAACAGGAAATGGGCTTGACACTGAATGTCCATCCTATCAGTTCGCTCCCTGAACAATCCGTCCTGCTCGATCACTTCTTTGAGCAGGAATTGCTTCCCCGATTCAATCAAGCACGAGTTCTCCGCAGCAGTTCCGCTGCCAGAAAGATCGGCGCCTTGCGCGATGCGGTCACAACGGCCATTGAGACTGTGCTCGACCAGCAGAACCGCAGAGGCCGCGGTCTCCCTGCCGATGTCCATGATCTTGAAGAGCGGCTGCGAGTTGTGACCGGAGAGGTGGGAGAACAGCGTACCGTTCTCGACCATGCGTTCTTCACCCTTGGGGAAACGCCGGAGACAATCCTGAACCTGACGGCGGAAAGCGCGCTTTCCTGGATGCGTGCGAACTCCAAACCTCGCGTCACGCCGGCACAGATTTCGGAATGGATGCATGATGGCGTTCGGAACTCCGTGGAGCGCGTAATAGAGACGGCACAGGGCATAAGCGAGCGAGCAATCGAAGCGTTGCGAGCTGTGGCACGGGAGATGGGTCGATCCGATATACCTGAACAGGATGAGGCGGAGGCTCTTTTGCGCGACATCCCGCGCTTTGAACTGGGAATGGCCCCGGAGGGAATCAACATGACCACCTGGATTTTTCTGGGAAGCAGCGTCGTCCGCGCCAGGATCAAAAGCAATCTGCTTAGAAGCGTTGGCGCCGAGGTCAAACAGGCGCTTCATCTTTACGGTAATGCTTTGTCCCAGTGGGGCCACCAATACGTGAGCAGGATGGTGGTTCTGGTCAACTCAAATGCCGATGCTTATCGGGTTCAACTCCAAAGGATTGCTGGGACTTCCAACGACCATTTAGACGTGCCTCGACTTGAGCAGGATCTGGCGGTTCTCGGGAATTGGACTTCAAAGCAGAACAGCGGAGCACTGCTACACCACGGGTGAGGAGGGATTGGGTTGCAGAAGTATGTTCTTATCGCGCTTGGAGGCGCACTCGGTTCCATGGCTAGGTATTGGGTCGGCTCGACGATCGCCAACCGGATGGGAACGAAGTTCCCCTATGGCACTTTCGTCATCAATATCACCGCCTGCGTCATCATCGGCTTCTCACTCACCTTCCTGGCCAAGCGTGCGGGGCTGAATCCGGCCTGGAGGTTCCTAGTGCCAGTTGGCTTTATCGGTGCGTACAGCACCTTTTCCACGTATGAGTGGGAGACCCTTTCCACGATTCGAACCGGCGCTTTTTCACTGGCCGCAATCTATGCAGTCAGCAGTCTCATTCTTGGGCTCGCTGCTGTGTGGGGCGGCTCCGCCATAGCGGAGTTCATCTCATGAGAACACATAGACAGCTCGTCGTTTATCAATCGATTCTGCAGGTGCTACAGGAAACGGGTTGCCCATTCTGCCGATTCTTGAAGGAATATCAGACGGCTCGCCTCCAGAACCACTCCAAAGAGGACATCCACCGTCTGTGCAACTTTCATGCGTGGGGTCTTGCGGCGGTCCAGAATGCGCCTGCGGCGGCGCAGGTGTTCATCAAGCTG
Source organism: Acidobacteriaceae bacterium (assembly GCA_003164255.1). Classification (GTDB taxonomy): domain Bacteria; phylum Acidobacteriota; class Terriglobia; order Terriglobales; family Acidobacteriaceae; genus Telmatobacter. The sequence goes on from PLST01000104.1 coordinate 4,677, forward strand.
GTCGATGAACCGCCCTCACTCTCCAAGGAAGATTCCGGATGCGACGTTTGCAGGGAGGTTCTTGCAGAGGAGGACCTACGCCTCCGCGAGTTTGTAAGCTGCATTACACGGACAGATGTTTCGCATTGGCTGCGAGGGCCAGCAGTGCTTTGTATCCCACACGGGGCAAAGCTGCGCAAACAAGTCCAGCCTGTTCTTGCTGCCCGGATCGACGCCATCATCGAAAACTGCCGCCAGCAGTTGGCGCAAGAGTTGCAACATCTGCGTGATGAAGCGGAGCCGGACAGAACTGGCTGGGGCGCAATAGGGCGTGCCGCCGAGTTCCTTGTGTCACAGCGCGGGCTACATTCATGAAGGAGGAATTATGTTGAGTGCCGGAAAGGCAATGAAAGTTTGCATTTACCTGAGCGAGGGCTCGACGCATCACGGGGTCCCAACGTATTCGAGCATCCTCGACTTTCTTTTTTACCGAGGCATCTCCGGCGCAACTGTCCTGAAGGGGATAGCCGGGTTCGGCGCGGATCACCACATGCACTCCGCCAGCATTGTCGAGATCTCAGACCATCTCCCGCTGAAAATTGAGTTCATTGAGTCTCGCGAAAAGGTGAACGAACTGCTCGGAAAGTTGGAGGAATTGGCCGGAAGCGGAATGATTGAGGTTCAGGAAACTACGCTGGCGAAGCCCGCTCAGGTCTCTAAGCCAAAGAAGGCCACTCCTCCTGCGCATGTGAAGATGGAGGGCAAAGCAAAGATGATGCGCATCTATATTGGCGAATCGGATCGCTGGAAAGACAAGCCTCTTTACAACGCACTCGTCGAAGCCATGCGGGCCAACGATATTGCTGGCGTCACGGTCTATCGCGGCATCCTCGGCTATGGCGCACACCGGCGGATGCACAAGGATAAGGCCCTCCACCTGTCGCACGATTGCTCGATCATGCTCTCAGCCGTTGATACGGAGGAGAAGCTGCGATCCTTTTTGCCTCTTGTAGACCAGATGGTGGAAGAGGGTCTTGTCGTCTTATCAGACGTGGACATCATCAAGTACTCCTACCGCGCACTGGACGTTGATCTGCCAGAGGCGCAGGCGGGAAGCGTTTCTGCATGAGTGGAGGCTCAACAATGAAAGACCAATTTCAAGCGCGCATGTTGCGGATTCATTTCGGCGAGAGTGACAAATGGCAGGGTAGGCCCTTGCACGAAGCGATTGTGGCGAAGTGTATGGAGCTGGGGATGGCTGGCGCGACCGTGTACCGAGGGATTGAAGGGTACGGGGCCAGTACCAGAATTCACCATGCCAGTCATTGGACGTTCTCGAAGGACGCGCCGATCATGCTGACTGTCATCGACCGTGAGGAGCAGATTGAAAAGCTGATTCCCCATCTCGACGTCATGGTCGAAGAAGGTCTCATCGCCATGTCCCGTGTCGAAGTGATCCGCTATTCTCGCAATCCCGAAATGGCGCAGGAGACACCCTGAGGAAGAGCATAATGAAGTCCGATTTATCGATAATGGAGGATTATGGCAGCCTTCCGACAGAGACACCCGTGTGTGCGGATGGCGCCTCCCGCCTATTGCGGCTTGCCAATCTGGCTCAGGAAGTTGGGGCTGAAGCTGTCAACGAGGAAGTACGTGACCTCGCAGCGCGGGTTTCCGAAGGACGTTTCTATGTAGCTTGTGTCGGTCAGTTTAAGCGAGGCAAATCTACCCTACTGAACGCTCTGGTCGGCCACGAGGTCGTTCCGACCGGGTTTGTTCCGGTCACGGCGGTGCCCACAGTGATTCGGTTTGGTGACGAACTTCACGCGCGCGTTTGCATGCGAGACGGGCTTTGGCGAGACGTTGCAATGGCCGACTTGAAGGACTACGTGACCGAAGAATTTAACCCCGAAAATAAAAAGGCCGTCGAGGGCGCGGAAGTCTTCGTGCCCAGCCCCTTGTTGTCTTCCGGCATGAGCTTTGTGGACACGCCAGGCTTGGGCTCAGTCTTCACGGGAAACACTGCAACCACGCAGGCGTTCATTCCTCATATTGATGCAGCACTGGTTGTGGTCGGCGCCGATCNNCGATCCGGAGCGTGCAGCGGCGGCCAGGTTCACGCGCGAGGTTCTGGAAAAGCGGCTGCATCGCCCGATGGGTGATGTCTTTGAGGTTAGTGCCGCCGAGCGGATGGAAAACCGCGGTCCGTTGCGGGATTGGGAAAGACTGCTGGCGAGCTTGAATGACCTCGTTGAAGACTCGGGCAGAAATCT
>PLST01000139.1:0-4557 GCA_003164255.1 Acidobacteriaceae bacterium
GACCTGCGCATGGAGCGGCTATCCCGCGGCATGGCGCTGGAAGACATAACCGCAGTTACAAAAATCAGCCAACGCCACTTGCTCGCGCTGGAACAGGAGCGCTTTCGCCTTTTGCCGGGCGGGATTCTGAGCAAGGGAATTGTGCGCGGATACGCAGGCGCGCTGGGGCTTGACCAGCAAGACTGGACGCAGCGTTTCTTGACTGCCTGCGATGCGGCGGGCGATACGGTGGACGAGGATCGCAGTTGGACTGCATTCGCATCGAATGTGGGCAAGGCGCGCATTTTGCGCCGCGAAGCCGTGGAAATGCGCATGCGCTGGGTGGGCGCAGTCCTGTTGATGATGGTGGTGGGCGCAGCCGCCTACGTGACGTTTCGTTATTACGGCGTGCGGGCGGGTTGGTGGTCGAACCTGCTGCCCTTTGGAGAAGAGAAGGGCGCATTGCACTCGGCAACAACCGCGGTCCACGCGTTCCTGACCCGCTTGCTTGTGTGGCTCGGCCACTAATCCCTCGGATTAGACAATCTCCTCCCAAATTGCGGTTCAATCGTCTGCTGACTCCCTTGAGTCGGCAATGTTCCCCGTTCACATTTGAGTCTTTGCCCTCGCGCACCCGGCACGATTACCATAGATGATGCACAGTCAGGCTCCGGCCAGACAGGTGCGGGCGCGCAAGCGACGAGGTCCACGGGCCAGACTGAGTACCCTCAGAAGCGGTCACTCACATAAAGTCATCGAGGGACGGTCAGGAATCGCATCACGCCGCCAAATTGAATCCCTTCAATGGGCAGGAGTCTGAAGTTGAGCGATCGTTTTTTGTTTACCTCTGAGTCAGTCACGGAAGGGCATCCCGACAAGATAGCCGACCAGGTTTCTGACGCCATTCTTGATGCCTGTCTTGAACAGGACCCCTACAGCCGCGTAGCCGCGGAAACGCTGACGGCGACAGGCCTGGTGGTTATCGCGGGAGAAATCACAACCAAGGCATATGTGGATTTCCAGAACCTGGTGCGGGGCGTGGTTGCCTCCATCGGCTATGACAACGCGCTTTACGGCTTCGACTCGAACACCTGCGCCGTGATTTCGTCCATCAACAAACAATCGGGCGACATTGCCCAGGGCGTTGACACGGGCGGCGCCGGCGACCAGGGCATGATGTTCGGCTATGCCTCAAACGAGACGCCGGAGCTGATGCCGATGCCGATTTCGCTGGCGCACAAGTTGTGCAAGCAGTTGACGGCGGTGCGCAAGAGCGGCAAACTGCCGTACCTTCGCCCCGACGGCAAGAGCCAGGTAACGGTGGAGTACGACGAAAAGGGCAAGCCGGCGCGCATTGACGCGGTGGTCATCTCAAGCCAGCACGCGGAGAGCGTGACCAATGAAGAGTTGCATGCCGACATTCTGAAGTATGTGATCCAGGCGGTACTCCCGGCCAACCTGCTGGACGAACACACCAAGTACCACATCAATCCGACCGGCCGCTTTGTGATTGGCGGACCGATGGGCGACACGGGCCTGACCGGCCGCAAGATCATCGTGGACAGCTACGGCGGCGCGGGACGTCACGGCGGCGGCGCTTTCAGTGGCAAAGACCCGACGAAGGTGGACCGCTCGGCAGCGTACATGGCGCGCTACATTGCCAAGAACATTGTGGCCGCGGGCCTGGCCGAGCGCGCTGAAGTGCAGTTGGCGTACGCGATCGGCGTGGCTGAGCCGGTGAGCGTGCGCATTGAGACTTTCGGCACCGGCAAGGTGGGCGAGGCAAAGCTGACCGAACTGGTTCGCAAGAACTTCTCACTGACGCCCAAGGGCATTATCGAAAGCCTGAACCTGCGCCGGCCGATTTACCAGAAGACTGCAGCTTACGGCCACTTTGGCCGCAACGAGCCCGAGTTCACGTGGGAAGCGACCGACAAGGCCGCTGCGCTGGCGGAGCAGGCCGGTGTTGCAGCCGCTGCTGCAAAGTAAGCACTCTCCATTTCGCATTACTGAAAAGACCTGTCCTTCGCGGACAGGTCTTTTCAGTTTCCAGTGCACGGAAAGCAAGGCGTGTTCCCTTTTCGCTCGGCGTGCGTCCATGCCTTAGAATTCTTCGTGGCGCTTGAACGTCTTTTTAAGAGGAGCTATACATGCGTTTTTCGGTGCTTGCCGCACTTTTCCTTGGAACTGCCGCGATGGCCGCTGCACAAAACCCAGCCAACTGGAGCTACGAGGGCAAGAACGGCCAGCTGGCATGGAGCAAGCTGGACCCGGCCTGGGCAGCCTGCTCAAAGGGGCACGAGCAGTCGCCGATCGACATTCGCGGAGCAAAGCTGGACAAGACACTCAAGCCGATCGAATTCCACTACATGAGCGGACCGGTGACGCTTGAGAACACCGGGCTGACGATTGTTGCTCACGTGGATCGCGGCAGCTACATCGTGGTGGACGGCGTTCGCTACGACCTTGTGAGCTTCGATTTCCGACATCCGGGCGAAGAACCGGTCAAGGGCAGATTTGACGATATGAGCATTCACCTGCTGCACAAGAGCGCGGACGGAAAAATGGTGATTGTGGCTGTGCGGGTGGTTGAGGATCGCTCCATGGGAAATGCGATCCTGGCAATGTTGTGGGACCACTTGCCCAAGGTTGCGCACAAGACCGAGACCATTACGGACATGGTGAATCCCGGCGGGCTTTTGCCGGCCGACCGAAGCTACTGGACGTACACGGGCTCACTGACCACGCCGCCCTGCACGGAAGGCGTGCAGTGGTACATCTTTGAGCAGGAGCTGGGCATCAGCCGCACGCAGCTGCACACGTTCAGCAACATGTTCAAGATGGACACGCGCGAGCCGCAGGATCCGCATGGAAGAAAGATCCTGGCCCACGAGTGATGAGGCAGTGGTCAGTGGACAGTGGACAGGGATCAGTGGGCGGGGCCGGCGAAGAGAGGTAGATTTCCGTCGGGATCGCTGACGATGAACCTAGCCGTGATGGATATAAAAGAGGTTTCCGTCGATATCCTTCACGGTGAACTGGCGGATGCCCCAGGGTTTTGTTTCCAGCGGATCGACGATGTCTGCGCCGAGGGACTTCAGTTCCTCATACGACGCATCGATGTCTGGTGCGAACATCCAGTGAATGGCGGGCTCGAAGGGCGGCTGCCGCTTGCGAAAGAAGATGGTCATGTTCGGTCGCATCACGGCTCCGATTCCCTTGTCAGGGTAGAGCCAGCCAATCTCAAAGCCAAGCGCATCGCGGTAGTGCTGTTGCGCACGCTCGACATCCACAACCGGCAGCTCGGGCACCGGCGGACCAATCGAAGTCAAATTTTGTTTTTCGGCCATCGAAGCTCTCCTACACTTTTATGCAACAAGACCGCGTTCGCGGCAAGAGAAGAAATGCGGCGAAGGATTTCGGTCCTTGAGGAACGGCCAGCTATTCGGATTGCCGGGCGATGGGCGTGAACTCAAGTGTGAAGCCTTCGTCCCGCGGATGGAGCTGGACTTGAATCCCAACAAGATCGTTGACGAGGTAGTGGGCGGCGTCAAGTTGTTCTGCGGGATGAGAGAACGTGGTGGCGACGACGATGCAGCCTGCCTCACGACCGGCCCGGGCTCCTAAAGCCGAGTCTTCAAAGACCACACATTCCGCGGGATGAACGCCAAGCAGCGCCGCGCCGGCAAGATACGGCTCAGGATGCGGCTTGCCGCGCGTGACAAAGTCCGCAGTGACAAGCTCGTCTGGCGCGGGAACACCGCCGGCGGCCATGCGCGCTCGGGCAAGGCGCTCGGTGGCGCTGGTCACGACCGTCCAGCGGTGTTTTCCGTTGCGAGCAGGCAGAGCCGCCAGCAGGTCAAGCACTCCGGGAAGGACGGTGAGGTCGTCGTTGTCTTCGACTTCGAGATCTTCGATAATTTTCAGCTCTGCTTCGCTGTCGAGATCGGGACGGAGCTGAGCAAGGGTGTCGATGGCGCGCTGGCCATGAGCGATTTTGCAGGTGAGCTGAGGATCGACACCACGCATGCGGGCCCAAATGGACCAACTGCGCACGACCGAGCCAATGGAAGAGACCAGAATCCCGTCCATGTCAAAGAGGACGCCCTTGCATTTGATTTGAACGGGGGAAGAAGCCATTGCCTTATTGTACCGGGCTGTGGTTTTTGGGCCCTTTAAGAAAGGCCCGGGGCTGAAGCCCGACTGAACCGTAGCGTCTCATTCGTGAGGCTGAAGCCTCACGCTCCCTCCGGAAAAGCAGCGGTTGGTTTTTGCGCCCGGGTCGGAGCCGTCGCGCGATGTATCGGGCTACGGTTTTTTCGCCTGTGCGGGTTTGGGCGCGGGGAAGGTGACCTTGGGCGGCTCTTCGAGGGTGACGGAAGCATCGACGGTGCGCTTGCGGCTGCCCACTGCGACTTCATTTTTGTCGAGCGCTATCTTGCCCTTGGCGACGATGGCGTCAGCAGTCCAGCGATCGAAGCGTGCTAGATCGGCGGGAGCGGAAGGGTCGCCGGCAAGGGCGCCATGACGCCACTCAAAGTGCAGCGTGCCTTTGGCTGAGCTTGCCAGATCGTCGGA
>PLST01000139.1:4606-5703 GCA_003164255.1 Acidobacteriaceae bacterium
CAGTTGTGGCCGGCTGCAGGTTTACGCCGGCCTTCACATTCTTCAGGGTAAGAGGACCGAGCACGAGCGAGTCAGCCGTCACCGTTCCCTCAAGACTCGGCCACTGCGGGGACGACGCAGGATGCAGGCGGTTGATGAGGTCAGAGAGCAGGGTGCCCTTCTGGCGCGCGCCCAGAATCGCGGTCTGCACGGTGGCGGCATCCAGATCGCCAAACGCGACTTGAAACCTGACCGGGCAGGATGCCGGCGCATCGCAGCCTGCGGGCACACTCAAGGTGGCCGTACCTTTCAACGGGCCGTACGTGAAGTCGATCGGATCCCAATCGCTGACGGCGCCGTCGAGGTGCAGCGTGGCCGTCGCGATCTCAACGTGGCTGGCCAGATAGTCGGCTTTCCAGTTGGCATTGTGCAACGTGACTGTGCCGGAGAGGCTGTCGGTCGCGGGCACGTCGGTGGAAACGGGTATGGGCCTGGTTTTGGCAGGCCCGGCAATAGTGGAATGAGGGGCTGGGGCAGCGGCGGCGGTGACGATTTCGGAAGGAGGTGTGTTGTCGGAGGAAACGTCCTCCACCGGAAGCCATGGACCCTGCGCGAGCAGATCGACGGTGAGCGGGTCGCCTGCCAGGGCGTCGAGGGCAGCGGCCTGTTTGATTCCGGTAGCATGTGCTACTTCCCTGCTGCGCGCAATGCTTGCGGCACCGCGTGCCGTTACCTGATAACCGGCCACACCGAGGCGGACATTCAAAGCAAGTGGGGTGGTGCCTCCAAGGGGCACAGCGACTGAGGAGACGAGCGCCTGCTGCTGTTCGGAGGCCACTACCGAGGGAGCGAGGACAAACTTCGGCACCACGATGGGGCTGGCTAGGCCGTCGCCACGCAACTGAAGACCGTCCACGGTAATGCTGCCGCTGAGAGGGCCCGCGGGTCGCGCCGCCGCTGCGCCTTTCTTTGCGGGATAAGACTTCGCAGGCATTTTGGCTTCGCTGCCTGGGGCAGCGAGAGCGGCATAGGAGATTTTCCCGCTCGCTGTGCCGGCTGCCTCAAGATCGCTGCCCACGCCGCTGCGCGCGGTGCGCAGCGCATCGAGGGCGGCGCCG
>PLST01000317.1 GCA_003164255.1 Acidobacteriaceae bacterium
GCGGTTCCAGCATCCGGCGGATGGCGGCGGGGCCAAGCATGATCTTTTGAACCACGTCCTGCTCCGAAATGCCGTGTACGCGGGCCTGATCCGCAATTTGTTTTTCAACAAGCGGAGTGCGGACGTAGGCCGGACATATGGCATTGCACGTGATGTTGTTCTCGGCCATTTCGAGCGCTACAACTTTCGTCAAACCCAACACTCCGTGCTTGGCCGAGATATAAGCCCCCTTGAAAGGCGAGGCCACTTTACCGTGGACCGAGCTGACGTTAATAATGCGGCCCCATTTCTGCTGGACCATGTGCGGCAATGCATACTTGCAACAAAGAAAAGTTCCAGTAAGCATCACGCCAATCAGAGTGTCCCAGCGCTCTTCGGGGAAATCCACTACCGGTGCCACGAATTGCAGGCCCGCATTGTTGACCAGGATGTCAAGACGGCCAAATCTTCCCACGGTGGCCTCAACGAGGTGACGCACATCGTCGGGCTGGGAGACATTCGCCGCAACGAAGAGGCAGTCCGCACCAGCATTCTGAAGTTTCGTCGCGGCTTGTTCTCCAGCGGAACCGTCCAGGTCGGCAATCACGCAGTTCACGCCCTGCCGCGTGAGCATCTCCACGATGCCAAGCCCAATCCCGCTCGCACCACCTGTTACGATCGCGACTTTCCCCTTCATCACCTGCTCCTTGCCACACTACCGTCCACTGGTTAGCTGTGCCTTAGTCTCCGGCGGTGGCGCTTAACCATCGCGCAGTTGATTTTAGCGAAAGGCCACACCAAAATCCGCCAAAATGAAGGGCCCAGGTCTATTCCATACCGATCAGCTCGGTGCCAGTATGGACTTTGGCCGGCAAGCGGACATTGTTCTTGCCGGCGCCTACGTAGTGCACGAGGAGCAATCGTGCGAAAGCTGCGATTACCCCGGCAGAGCCCCGGGGGAATCCAGTTTGATGACGAACCCCGTCGTTGCTTTTTGGGAGGGAGCGTGAGGCTTCAGCCTCACGAAGAAGACCAGTTGATTCAGTCGGGCTTCAGCCCCGGGCCTTCCCTCAAATTCCCGGATCGACTTTGTCCGCAGCCTGAGGGTTCTCAGTCAGAGAGCCCGGCATTCTTTTTCGCGGCGGTTACCAATCCAACTTGGCCCTGCGCCTATTTTTTCTTTGCGAAGAGGCTGAAGCTCTTTTTCTTGGTCTTGTCCTCGACAATTCCGCAGGCCGCGCGCGCCATTTGCCGGATGGCGTTTGAAATTGGCGACTGATCGAGGGCAATCGGCGTGGCCGTGTTCTGCGTTCTGCGCGCCGTGGCGTAATCGTCGGGAATCTTCCAGTTGGTGGGCCGCGTGAGCGCCTTGGCAATCTGGGCGTCGTCAAAAAGCAGCGTCTTGGGCGTGTACCGGTTCATCACGATCTGCAGGGTTCGATTGCGCAGGGAAAAATACTGGCTGATCATGCGATTGGCATTGCGCAGCTCAGAGATGCCAACCTGCGAAATCAGGTAGATGATTGAAGACTCGTCAAAGATCGTGGAGTTCATCAAGTCAATCCGAGAGCCAACATCGATCACAAGATAGACAAAATTCTGACGCGCCACCGAGATCAACTTGTCGATCGCTTCGATGGTGGGAGTTTCATTCGCGAAATCGTTGGGAGCAGAGAGGATCGACAAGCCGGCAGCGTGCTTGGTGAGAAGCGAGGATAGAAAGCTCCAATCCATGCGGCCGGGATCGCGCAACGCATTCGCGGTGGAGTAGGTAGCGGTCATGCCGAGGTTGATGGCCACATCGCCGAGGGGAAGCCCAAGGTCGATGAGGACGGTTGCCTGCCCTGACTCCTGCGCTACGGATAAGGCAAAGTTGGCGGCAATCGACGTAACTCCGCAGCCGCCCTTCGATCCCTGGAAGACAAATACCTGGCCGAGCTTGGTGATGAGGGCGGCAGGCGGCGGGGCGGGCTCGCGCACCGCGGCGCGGGCCAGGGCTCCCGCCACTTCGTCCGGAATCAGCGGAAGGGTAAAGTACTCAGCGGCGCCGGCCCGCATAAAGCGAACAGCCTGCTTGACGTCCGGTTCGGCGGAGTAGAGCATCACGCAGGCATTCGAGCTGGCGCAGATGCGGCCGACCAGGTCGAAGACATAGTCCGGATCGCTGTCGACGTCGAGAATCACGACGTCGTAAATCTCGCCGACGGCCCTGGGAACTTCGTCCAGATCGGGCGGAAACGATGAGAATTCCATGACTTCGGCGCCTGAGCGCCCTGAAATTACGCTCAGAAATGCCTTGCGGCGATCGTCATCGGGACCAATCAAAGCGATGGACAGGGCACTTTTGCCATCCTTGCCGGGAGCCGTGCGAGGGTCCTTCTCGCCGCTCGTGCTATTCCCATGTGCCGTCATCACTACCAATCCTATCCCATTGAGGACAGGAGGTTACTCCCTCTTTAGTGGGGTATGCGGAGGGGTTTCAGCCCTGCCCAATTCCCGCTCAATTCAAGCCGCCAGAGGTCCACTTGGCAGGTTCAAATGACTGATATATCAACGAATCACCCCCGGCCCGGCCCATGCGGGACAGGCCGGCCGCGAGGGAAGGGTAGGCTGCCGGTGATGGGCGCCAGATTCGCTAGAACCGGCCTCCGCTCCGCCCCCAAATTGGCCCTACTGGGTGGTGATAAAGTTCACGTCTACGTTCTCCGTTGAGTCCTCCGGCGCCGGCGCAAACCTCCACTTGCGGACGGCATCCTCAGCCGCAACCGAGAGCATGTGGTTCCCGCTCACCGTCTTCACATCCTTCACCTTCCCCTGCGGGTCCACGGTGGCCTCAAGCCTCACCACGCCTGCAATCTTCATGCGCTTGGCAATCTCCGGATAAACGGGCGCCACGCGCGTCTTAATGGCGCGGTCGTCGCCGGCACGGGCGGGCAGCGCCATGGCCAAAAGCAGACCCAGCGCCGCAGCCTGAAACATCAGCATTCCCATTTTGCGCATACCGTTGGGGTGATTCGTTGAACAGATCTGATTCATGGGTCTTGATCCTCCCGAAGTTTTTGAAAAAGCACAAGGAGGTTATCGACGGTCTGCCGAGCTTCATAAGTGAATTCTCAGGTTTTCGTTACCAAAGGATGAGAAAGGAGCGCACCGTCGTCCGATGCCGCCTTTACGCCGCGCCCGAAACGGCAGCAAAGGTCAGGTCCTGGGCGTCCGACCGGTGCTGTTCGCGCCACTGGTCGAACAGCCGGCCATAACTCAGCGTGATGTAGTCTCCCGGCTCAATTCCCAAACGGGCGGCGGCGCGATCGATCCACTCCCCCGTCCCTTCCAGTTCGGCAAAGTTGCCGATCGGCGTTTCATCGACCACACAGTGGCCCTCGCCATCCTGCCACTCAGCGCGCCATTTTTCGTAGCGGAACGCCGGAACCAGCCCGAGCGAAACAAAGACCTCAGCCAGCGCGTTACCATCGGCGACCTCGGTTTCCGTCTCAATCCTGTGTTTATGGCGGTCTTCGCCGGGGCCGGCGTCTGGCAGGCGCTTGTGTGTCACCGTCCAGCGTCCGGCATAGTTGCGGATGCGCAGGATTTCCGTGCGCGCCCGCATGGTGCGGCCCGGCGTGTCGTAGAGGACGTTGCTCTCAAAGGCGCGCGGGGTCTCAAGATGAAAGCCCGCCTGCTTCAGGCGTTCCGTCAGCCCCGCTACGTCCACCACCCTGAACTTGATTTCAGTTTCTACGGCCATCGTAAGCAGTGAGTATACGGCAAACGGGCCCAGGCCAAACGCGCTTCAAGGCAGGGCTCGCTGGCGGGATGCGCCCGGAGAGGCGAGAATAGGACCATGGACACCCTTCGGTTGATTGTCGATCCAGAGCGCCCCGAATCCCCCGTTGCCAGGGAAGCAATCGGGCACGCCGCCGGTATTCTCCGCGCAGGCGGCCTGGTCGCTTTTCCAACGGAGACGGTTTACGGCCTCGGCGCCAATGCTCTCGACAAGTCTGCCGTCGACGCCATCTTCAAAGCCAAGCGGCGTCCTGCATGGGACCCCGTCATCGTCCACATCGCCGACGAGTCAATGCTCGAAGCGCTTGTGCACGATATCCCCGCCGTGGCGCGCCGTCTCATGCGTGCGTTCTGGCCCGGCCCACTTACGCTACTGCTGCCGCGCAGTCCGCTTGTCTCCGACAACGTCACTTCCGGCCGTCCTTTCGTCGGTATCCGCATGCCGGCGCATCCTGTCGCGCTCATGCTCATTCGACACGCCGGCGTCCCCGTGGCCGCGCCCAGCGCCAACCTGTTCGGCCGCATCAGCCCAACCACCGCGACTCACGTCTTGCACGATCTCAACGGCCGCATCGACGCCGTTCTTGACGCTGGCCCAACCGCGCATGGCGTCGAATCCACCGTCCTCGATCCCTGCCAGTCTCCCATGCGCATCTATCGTCCCGGTGCGGTCACCCTCGACCAGATTCGAGACGTCGGCGGCCCAGTCGAACTCTTTCAGGGCTCCGGAGAACTGATCGAATCTCCGCCTGAAGCTCTGCCTTCGCCCGGCGTAGGCCTCCGCCACTACGCCCCCAAAGCCCGCTTGATTCTAGTGGAAGCAAACGCTGCGGATCTCGGTGCTCGCCTCGCGCTGGCCGCCGAAGGCATTCAGGCCGAACGATACGGCATCATGCAACCGGCCGACATTCAACTGCCAGCCGAGCTGGCCCGTGTTCCAAAATTTCCCTGGGGACGCTGGTCTGAGCCTGAGCAGATGGCTCGCACTCTCTATGCCGGCCTGCACGCTCTCGATGCCTTTGGTTGCACGGTNNCCCGCATTCTCTCCACCAACTAAGGAATTGTCGTGGCCCATTCCTTCTCTTCTCCCCAACGAGAGAGAAAAGACCGTTTGCTCAAAATTATTTACGCCCTCAGCTCAGCGGTTTTTCTATTCCCTGTTCCCTATTCCCTGTCTTTCTACCGCCCCACGTCTCCCAGCTTGTACATGTACTTGATCGCCGACTTGTAGACCAGCGTTTTGTTCCGGCCGCGCACCTTGAGCGTATTGCGGTCGTACCACTCGATGCAGCCTTCCACCTGCTCGCCGTCTTCAAGCACAATCACCATCGGCGTCTGCGACTGGATCTGCTTTTGCAGATAGAACAGCTCGGCATGACGCTGCGACGCATCCACCTCGCCCATGCGCGCCGGATAGTGAACAGGGAAGGGCGCTGAGGTAACCCGCCGCTTGAGCGGGTTGCGCCGTTCTCGCTCGGCGCCGTTCTCTTCACGGGATGTGGGCACAATCGGTGACAAGCTCATCGGGACGTTCCTTCCTATGAAAAGAAAAAATGACGTGCGGCGCGATCGAGGAAAAGGGGAGTGAAGGCCCGGGTGTGTATCCCGGTACAATTCGCCTGAGACGCCTGCCGTGTGGCCCGTCCAAACGAAAAGAGTTCTTTCGCACTCCACTGGATGTCTTGACTATAAGAATGCACTGACTTGACGCGCCTGTCGAGTCTGGCGTCTCGCTGCTTGGGTGGGAGTGCTGTTATTCCAACAGATGCAGACACACTTGCGGGGGTTGCTCTCTCGTTTCCGGGGGGGCTCTGGATGGCTACGCGTCAGCCCCGTTCCCGCGCTAGCCCCGTTCCAGGGTTACGGCCATCGCGTCCAGCGACAATGAGCGCAGCAGGTTGCGCCGCATGCCCTGCTCCACCTGGACTAGCGCCCGGGCCGCGTTGTCGATCCAATCCACGCTCAGACCCTGGCCCATCCGTTCCAGTTCAGCGCCCAGGTCAAGATTGCGTACCAATCCCGGCGTGCCTGCCACCACCAGCAACAGGTCCTCCACCAGGCTGCCCAGCGCGCGCAGCAGGTTCACGGTTTTTTCCTGGCCGTCAGCTCCGGCGCGGTAGGTCTCCGTGGCGTGGAAGAGCTGGCTGTAATCGGGATCGCGTAGAGCGTTCCGCAGAATCACCAGCGCATCCTGGCGGCTGGCCACGTACGTGTCCAGGTCAAATGAAAGCGCGCGGCCCACGGCGCCCTCGGCTAGCCGGGCCGTCAGCGCCCGGTCTTTCGCCGACAAGGCAGGCCTGCGTTCGGCCAGCAGCGTCTCCAACTCGGCCGCCGGCAAGGCTCCCAGCCGGTGGACCACGGCCCGCGAGCGAATGGTGGGCAGCAGCTCCTGCGGATTCTCAGTGAGCAGGATCAGCGATGTGTGCTCCGGCGGCTCTTCAAGGACTTTGAGCAAACTGTTGGCCGCTTCCTTCATAAATGCCGACGTGGTGAAGATCGAGAACGAGCGCTTCGACTCCACCGGAGGCCGGTAATACGCAATATGAATCACCTGCCGCACCTGCCCCATCTTGATCAGGTTCTGCGGAGGGTCAGGCGGAACGATCAGCACGTCAGGATGCGTCTGGATGAGGATGCGCGTTTCTTTCTTGTCGGTTTCGCGCAGGTCGTCGCGCGCCGCCACGGCCTCGGCCACGCGTTCTTCAAGGTTGGCGGCATCGCCAATGCGGGCGCAGTTGCGGCAAACACCGCAAAAATCAGGCAGGCCGTCGCTCTCCGTCGGATCAAGGCAGTTCACCGCCTTGGCCAGCATCAGCGACAGCGTGTATTTGCCCGCGCCTTTGGGGCCCGCCAGGATCAGCGAATGAGGAAACCGGTCCGCCCGCACCGCCTCGCGCAGGTGCCGCACCGTCGCCGCATTCCCCAGAAATTGCTTGAAGCCCATGGATTGAGTGTAAAGGAGAGGACGATCAGGGCCTCTTCGTATATCCTGCCGTGGTGATGATCTCGACAAAATTGTTCGCCCTTGCCGTTCTTGCCGCAACCGGTGCGGTTCATGCCCTCGGTCAGGCCGCGCCTCAGGCCTTGCCGGGAAATGGCCTGGCGCAGCACGATTTTCTCTATGCAGGCGAATCGCACGACCGCAACATCTTCATNNTGGAACTATGAGCCGCCTGCCGGCCACGAAGTGCATACCGCCGTGCCCATTGGCACTGACCGCGTTCTCTATATCCAGAACGGCGATCCGGCCTTGCTTCGCGTGGTGAATATCGCAACCGGCGCCACGGAAAAGGAAATCACCCTCAAGACCAAACAGCCTCCAAGCACGCACGGCCAGTTCCGGCATGCGCGTCTCACCAGTCGTGGAACACTCCTGGTGGCGCACATGGACCTGAACAAGGTGGTCGAATATGACTCGAATGGAAACGAGCTCTGGTCGTTTCCGGGGAATGGTATTTGGGGAGTCACTCCCCTCAAGAATGGAAATGTCCTGATCACAGACCGCGAGGGNNTGCCGAACGGGGACACCGTGATCAACAACTGGGTCAACGAGTGGAGCACAAAGCCGGAGGACAGGGCCGGGACTGTGCAGGCCATTGAGGTGACCCCTCAAAAGCAGGTGGTCTGGGCCCTTGCATCCTGGACAGATCCTGCGGACCTGGGGCCGGCAACGACTTTTCAGTTTCTCGATGAGCCCTCGGCGCCGGAAGATGCGCACTTCGGGGAGTTCAAATAGACGAGATCCAGGCCCGAGACGAAAATGTCTGCTCAGTGTTTCCGCACAGCCAGCCGCTCCGCCACCGCCGTCACAATCTGATCGTGGATCTCGTCGATGCTCTGGTCGCCGGCAATCAGCACCACGCGCTGAGGTTCGCGAGCCGCAATTTCGTTGTACTTTTCCCACACGCGGCGATGGAAGGCGTCCTGCTCCTGCTCAAACCGGTTTTCGTCTTTGCCGTTTTCGGCGTCGCGGTGGTTGCGCCTGCGTGCGCGCGCCAGCGAAGCATCAAAAGACGGCAGCAACAGCAGCGTCAGGTCGGGCTGCAGATTGCGGCAGACCAGCCGGTGCAACTCCAGCACCACCTCTGAGCCAAGCTCACGTCCACCGCCCTGGTACGCCTCGGTTGAATCGGTAAACCGGTCGCAAACCACGATGCGGCCGGCCTCGAGCGCCGGCTCAATCACTTCCGCGATCGCCTGCGCCCGGTCGGCGAACATCAGCGCCATCTCCGTCATCGGCGCCACGCCCGTGGAGCGCGAGTCGAGCAGGATCTCGCGAACCCGGTCGCCGGTCTCGGTTCCGCCCGGCTGCCGGGTGAGCACCGGTTCCACGCCCCGCTTTTCAAGCCAAGCAGCCAAGCGCTTGATTTGGGTGGTTTTGCCCGACCCATCGAGCCCTTCAAGCGTGATAAAAAGACCGCGCGGCATGGGCTCAAGTCTATCACTGCGATCAATGAGGTCGATGCCGAGGGTGACGCCGTGTGACGGATGGGGGAGACGAGTCTGCACGCGTTGTGTTACAAGAGTTTAACTTTCCAAATACTGTCGAGCGAAGGCAACTGCGCTCAATCGGAGTCCAACGTGAAACCACGTGGCGTCATCTTCTATTTGTCATGCGCCCTTGTCACGGTCGCCGCCCTNNTTTATCGATGCCTCCAAGGTGATTGGCAATATTGAGACCGTTAGCCTCACTGAAAGCTTCGCAAGCCGCGCTGAAGTGGGATATACGCGCAGCATCCACCAATTCGGCGACAGCGGCCCGAGCACAACGGTGTTGGCCAATGCAGTCCTGGGATCCACATCGTCGGCCTCCGCAGTTCCGGTCACGCCGGATTTTAGCCAGCTTTGGCACTTCAACGGCATGAACGTCTTTCACGGCAAGGTGGTGATATTCAACGATGGACAATTTCGCCAGTGGATGCCCGGTGTCGCCGTAGGCGGCGTGGTGCGCACCGACGACAAGTTTGTCACCGGCGCGGCAGGCCAACAGGCAGTGTTGCTCTACGATCAGTACTGCATCAACACCCAATTGTGCGCCCCTGTGGCTGTCCCAGCCGTCAAAGGCTACACCAATGGCGACATCTACATAGCCGTAACCAAGACCTGGGCCAAGCCGCCGGTGCCGTTCCTGGCAAACATCGGCTGGAAGGCCACCAATGCCACCATCTTCGGCATCGGCGGCCAGAGTACGCGCTTCGGCGGACGTTTCTTCGGCGGGTTGGGAATTCCGCTGCCCGTCGGCCACGGTATCGTAGCCGTGCCATCGGCGGGTTTCACGCAGGAGCCGCGCACATCCAAGGGCTTGGGCCCCAACGCCCCCACGGGTATTCCTTTCGTAGGTGGAAAAGCTGACCTGCCCACAACCCTGGACTACGCAGTGCGCGTGACACAGAGAGAGCATCCGCACTTTGCCTTCGACATCGGCATCGGCCAGGTGGCGGGGAATATCGGCACCATCCCGTCGCTCACTTACTTACCTGCCCCCTATCCTGCAGTTGTCTACGTCCCCGTTGACCTGCAGGCGCGCAAGGTGGTGGGTATGGGCATCAGCTACCGGTACTGATCGAGGCTGAAGCGGCGGCTCCGTTGCTCAAACTGTTTCCCGAGCCGAGGCCGGAAACGCACGATCACAGTCGCGGCCGATCAGGCGAGAGTTACCGTAGCTTAACCAAAAGGGTCCGCGACCGCCAGCGGGCCCTTTTTTTCTGGTGCCACCCATGCAATTGCCCTGCTAATATTCCTCCCGCAATGCGTGTGGTGGCAGCTTTTCGCGTTCATTCCCCAAGACTTTTTCATTTTTTTCTTCTCAACCAAACTTTCTCAGCAACATGCATCTGAATCTTGTGTTTCACCGAACAGACCCCAACGTTCCGGGTAGCAGGGCAGCCTTGAGGCGACCCGCACTTCGGAAACAAAAAGGAAGGATTCCCCAATGACGTTCAGCTCAAAATTTCGCACGCTGCTCTTTGCCGTCGCCGTCGTCGCTCCCATGCTCATGCTGCCAGCCACGCGGGCAAACGCAGGCGTCTTCGTTTCGATTGGCATCGCACCTCCGGCATTGCCCGTGTATGTGCAGCCACCGCTCCCCGCTCCCGGCTACATCTGGACTCCCGGCTACTGGTCCTACGGCGACGCCGGCTATTTCTGGGTGCCTGGTGTGTGGGTTAATCCACCGAGGGTTGGCGTGCTCTGGACCCCAGGCTACTGGGGATTCGCAGGCGGCCTCTACGGATGGCACGGCGGCTACTGGGGTCCCCACGTTGGCTTCTACGGCGGCGTGAACTACGGCTTCGGCTACGGCGGCGTCGGCTTCTTCGGCGGCGAGTGGCGGGGCGGAGCCTTTGCGTACAACAGCGCGGTGGCCAACTTTGGCGGCGTGCATGTGACCAACGTCTACGAAAACCGCACCGTGATTCAGCAGAACACCATCATCAACAACAACCACGTCAGCTACAATGGCGGCGCGGGTATCCAGGCACATGCTTCCCCCGGGGAGATGCAGGCGGCCAATGAGAATCACATTCAGCCCACCGGCGATCAGATGCAGCACGAGCACTTCGCCGGGCAAGATCGCTCGCAGCTTGCCTCAGTGAACGGCGGACATCCGGGAACCATGGCGGCCGCGAATCCCGGCGCCTATCACCAGGTGGCGCAGCAGCACGCACAGTCGCAGCCCATCTCGGCTGCCGACCGCACCGCCGGTCGCAGCTACAACCCGAATACCCGCGAGGCCAACCAGGACCAGCGCATCGCCAACGGCGAGCGCACCGGGCAGATGACCTCAGGCGAGGCGGCTCGCGCCGACAAAACACAGTCCAACATCGACCAGCAGGTGCATAACGATCGCGTCGCCAACGGTGGCAAACTCACCGGAGCGGAGCGTCAGCAGATCAACGGCGAGCAGAATGCAGCCAGTCGTCAGATCTACAACGAAAAGCACAACGGAAACACGATTCAACCCAATGAGGTGAACAACCGCGAGGCCAACCAGCAGCAGCGCACCGCCAACGGCCTGCGCAGCGGCCAGATGACCTCAGGCGAAGCGGCCCGCACCAATGCAAACCAGGCTGCACTCGATCAACAAGTGCACAACGAGCGCGTTGCCAACGGCGGCAAACTTACCCCGCAGCAGAAGCAACAGGCAAACAAGCAGGAGAACAAGAACAGCCGCCAGATCTACAACGAGAAGCACAACAACAACACAACGAAACCCCCCAGAGAGCGCTGAGCCACAACTGGGTTCAGCAACCCACGCAAGGCAGCGGCCGGCAGCAATGCCGGTCGTCTTGTTTTCTGCTTCTGGCCTGAGACAATCCGCCCTGTGCCGGAGTAGCATTTCTGAGGTATCCTTTGGGCTCCTGCCGGCGCTGGTTGCGCCCACTCACTTGCTTATCAAGACCTGAAGAAAGTTCTGGAGGTAAATCCCATGAGATTATTCCGAAATGTGCGCATGTTGCTTCTGGCGCTGCTGATTTCTGTTGTGCCCGCAACCTCATTCGCTGGCGTCTTTATCAGCGTCGGCTTTGCTCCGCCCATGCTGCCCGTGTATGACCAGCCGCCCTGCCCTGAGGAAGGCCTGATGTGGATGCCCGGCTACTGGGCCTATGGGGACGAAGGCTACTTCTTTGTACCCGGCACTTGGGTGCCTGCTCCCTATGAAGGCGCGCTGTGGACCCCGCCCTATTGGGGCTGGTCAGAAGGCATCTACGTCTTCCACCCCGGCTACTGGGGTCGCCACGTCGGCTACTATGGCGGCGTCAACTACGGCTACGGATACATGGGCGTGGGTTTTGTCGGCGGCATGTGGCGTGGCCACGACTTTGTCTATAACCGCGCGGTGATGCGCGTGGACGATCGTTATGTTCGCAACACCTATGAGGACCGCGAAATTGTGGAGCGGAACACGGTGATCAACGAAGGCCACGTCGCCTTCAGCGGCGGTCCAGGCGGCATTCGTCACGACGCCATGCCCGAAGAGCGTCTTGGCGAGCATGAAGACCACCTCGGCGCCACCTCGTTCCAGGCTTCGCACGAGTCCTCCGCCATGGGCGACAGAAATGCCTACGCCACTCACAATGGCGGTCATCCTCAGTACATGGCCGTGCCCCGTCCCATGAACCAAGGCATGCAGTCCAACCCGCGCGGCGGTTACCAGAACGAACCCGGTGGGCACCCCGGTGCTCAGGGTGGTTATCAGGGCGTCTATCAGGGACCCACGAACCAGAACAACGGCAATCAGAACAATGGTTATCAGGGTCGCGGAAATCCGGGCGGCAATGCGAATCAGCCCCAGCCGTACAACGCGC
>PLST01000301.1 GCA_003164255.1 Acidobacteriaceae bacterium
GGCTGCGATGAACGTCTGCTGCAGCTTGCCAGCCAAATCGGGGCGCAGCGCAAAGCGGTCCTGAAGACTCTTGCGTGATAAGTTTGCACATAAGAAGGCTTCCCCGGCTTTACCCGATAAACAAGAGGTCGACCATGAAGGCATTCAAATCCTTTGCAGTGCTCGTGGCCCTCGCGGCACTCGTCGTGTCTGGTTGCCGCAGACCCCAAGCAACCAGTGAAAATGGTCTTACTCCGGTCCGGCTTCAGCTTGATTGGTATCCGCAACCAGAACATGGCGGATTTTATACTGCACTCAATCTTGGCTACTACAAGGCTGAAGGCCTCGAAGTCACGATCCTGCCGTTGCCCCAATACGGCAGCGTTGGACAACTTGTGGCTACGGGTAAGGCTGATGTTGGACTGGCCTCGAGCGACCAGATTATTTCCTGGGATTCGAGCGGCTTGCCCATGGTTGCCGTAGCGGCCACGATGCAGCACGATCCGCAGGCAATCATGGTTCACAAAGACTCTCCGATCCAAGGATTCAAAGATCTGGACGGTCATGCAGTCGCGGCCCAGCCCGGAGCGGTCTGGCTGAAGTTTGTGATCAGCAAATATGGGTTGAAAAACGTTAGTGCTGTTCCAAGCACGCTCTCCATTGCCAGCTTTCTTGCCGATCCAAGTTATGTGCAGCAGATTTTTATTACCAGTGAGCCGTTTTTTGCCAAGCAGGCTGGAGCAGAGGTTCGCACATTTCTGATCAGCTCCTCAGGTTACGACCCGTATCGTGTCCAGTTCACCACGCACGCTTTCGCCTCAGAACATCCAGATATTGTGGCCAAGTTTGTCCGTGCCAGTATTCGCGGGTGGAATGAGTACCTGCGCAATCCCGCCGCAACCAATGCTCTGCTGCTACAGTTGAACCCGGCTCTTAACCCGTCGCAGGAGGCGTACACAGCTCAAGCCCTTCGGGATGGAGGATTCGTGATTGGGGGAGATGCGAGCGGCGCGCAGACGGGCCGCATGTCCGCGGCACGCTGGACTGCCAGCTATGAACAGCTAAAGTCGCTGAATATTCTAGATGGACCGCTGGATCCTTCGACTACATTCGATCTGAAGTTTGCGCAGGAATGATGGTGGTTTTGGCCGGGCTGACTCAACCGGCTTTGCATTCGGGGCGTCGGGATTCGGGTCCGGCATTTGCGCGGATGTCATTTGACGAAGATCTCAGGCGCGTGGCCCGCTGCCTGGCGGGCGCGAAACATGCCGAGTGTGTTTGAACTCCACACCGCATCACCGGAAGGCGCAAGCACAATGACGCCTCCTTCGCCTCCCTTGAGTGCAGGCAATTCCGAGTGAATCATGGTGTCGGCAGCCTGCTGCGGTGTACGCCCTTCTTGAACGAGGGTGCATACTTCGCGCGCCAAAGTCAGGCGGATGAAATATTCGCCGACGCCGGTGCCTGATACCGCGCACGAATGATCGCTTGCGTAGGTGCCGGCGCCGATGAGAGGCGAATCGCCTACTCGACCCGGGAGCTTGCCTTGCATGCCACCTGTTGAGGTTGCCGCCGCCAAATGGCCGTCACTGTCGCGGGCGACCGCGCCGACGGTTCCAAATCGATGAGCGAAGATATGCGGCACAAGCGACGGCATGGCGATGGGCTTTGCTTCAGGCGGCACTCCCGCAGGCCGCGGAGGAATGGGCTTGCCGTTTGCGCGCATGATGGAGACAAACTCCTTCCAGCGCATCTCGGTAAAAAAGAAGACCGGAGGTTCCTGCTCCAGTGCCTGTGTGCGCGCGAAGGCATCCGCCCCGGGTCCGACCATCATGACATATGGTGTGTGATCCATGACAGCGCGCGCCAGCGCGATGGGATGTCGTGTTGCTGAGACTGCGGCGACGGAGCCGGCAGCGAGAGTCGCTCCATCCATGAGAGCCGCGTCCATTTCATTGGCGCCGTCGGCAGCGAAGGCCGATCCGCGGCCGGCATTGAAGAGCGGATCATCTTCAAGCACTTCAACTGCCGCTTCAACTGCGTCCAGGGCCTTGCCATTGTTTTTAAGCACGGCCGTCCCAGCTGCGAGCGCTTTCGCCAAAGAATCGTGATACGCGGCAGCGGTGTCGGTGTCCATATGCTCCCACTCGGATTCTCCTGCGCCTCCGTGAATGGCGATGGCCCATTGGTGGGTCGGAGATCCGGCTGCGGGCTGGGCCGCGCTTTGCGCAAAGATAAAGTTATCCGACGCAAAAGGCGCCAGGAAAGCGGCGAGACATATCGCGCAGAGCCCGGTTCTCATGAATTCTCCCTCATAAACACACTCAAATTATGACTGAAAAGTGCGGACGAGACCCTGTTTTCTACGACAGCAGCGCGGCCCATGCAATCAACAACGACTCACTTCACCAACATGATCGGATTCACCCAGAACGCAACGCGATTTCCGGTGGGATCAAGAACAGTGATCTGGCACTGGTATTCACCAGGCGCCAAGTCACCAAGGCCGATCTGAAAACTAAGCGGAACAGTCCCAAGTCGACTACCGGCCGCTGGCGATGCGGAGACCGGCGTCGATTCAAATGCCTTCCGGTTTCCCTGGTAGAGACTCACGATCGCAAAGAGCGGTGAAGGGGCCGATGCAGGAGTTGGTGCCGAAGCAGTGCTGGAAGGCGCTCCAGCGTAGGCCTGCAAAAAAACATACATCTCACGCCCAGTATTAAAGACGCGGGTCACGCTGGGGATCAGCTTCAGTCCTTCCTGCACGAGTGGATTCTTTGCGTCATCCTCGACCTGTTTCTTTCCTCTGGTGGTGTTGTACAGTGCATCCCTGGTGTTTACGCGCTGACTGCTCAGTACAACTGAGCTGATGGGCAAACGCGTTGTTTCCTTGTTTAAATTTGGAATGATGAATTCGGACTGATACGTGCCGATGCGCCCGGTTTCGTCGTCACGTGCGAGGAACTTGATTGAGTACCGCCCAGGCAGGAGCGTGAATCCCGAGTCGTACTCAATTGGGCGCTTTGCAAGTTCAAGAGCAGTGGCATCGCTCAATTTGATGTCGACGTTGTCTCGAACGTTGCTGACGGTATAGCCGCCCACTTCATCCTTGATTTCACAAACGAAGTCGATGACCGTGTGCTCGGCTCCAAATTTCTTGGCCAGCGACAGTTCCCGGCCGGGGATCTTCACGATGATGGGGACGTAGTACTCGGCGCGGTTCAGCTGGAAGTAATCGATCTCCATGGCGATGGTGAGGTCGGTAATGGGATCGCCGAGCATGAGTGCATCTTCAAGCTGGCGTTCCTTATCGACCTCAGTGAATTTGGTGAACTCCTTGTTTGCGTAGTAGCCCTCTCGATAAGCGAGAGAGGCATCAGACGGGGCGTCAACGGTGATCTTCACCTTCCTGAAGCGCCCATTCTGCGCTGTGTCCGTTGTGTAGTAGCCGACAATGTAATAGTCGGAGATGGCGCGCTGCGCCTGCACAATGCCCCGCGTGAGATCGTTGTTGTCGAATAAAGCCTTGCCGCCCGTGTCGGCAGCCAGCGAATACATCGTATCCTGCGACTGCTGGAATCGATCAGCGGAGGCCTGCCCAGCCGAGCCGTTGTACATACCGGCATTCCCGGAATTCGCCTGCGTTGCATCTCCAAGGGGCGCGCTCGCCACCAATCCACGAGCATCGACGGGCCAAAAAGTAACCCCAGCGCGCACGGCTGCATCGATAGTTGCGTGCAGTTGTGCGATATTGTCAACGCCGTTGAGCCGCAGGCCGCTTGCGAAGTAAATGAGCGACTTCTTCTCGCTCATTTGTTCCAGCATTCTGGCGGTCGTCTGCAGGGCAGAGAGCTGCCGGTCTGTATTGAAGATGTTGAACTCGCTGTCGTCCTGCCCGAATGCTGCGCCCGTGTCCGCGCTGCTGGCGTCATCAATTGAGTCAGCTGAGCCTTGCCCCTCGCCCACGACAAGAGTTTCGAGGATACTGAGCAGCCTGTTGCGGTCGGCCGTAAAATCCTGCAGCACGTCCACCGCTCCGCCGTTAAAGCGCAGAATCGAGATGAGGTCGGCAGCCGTCATTTGCGTACGCACAAAGTGTTCCGCGGCGGCCAAGGCACGCATCTGGTCCTGCGGCGGCATGGCGCTCATGTCAAAGTAGAGCGCAAGCAAGCGATGATCCTTGTATTTGTTCCTGTCGGGGACCTCGGGTGAAAATTGTGTGCGCGTCAGTCTCTTGTAGATCGTTATGTTTTCGTCGTCGCGCTGCGCTGGCGGCAAGGGCTCAACTGCCTCAGAGAATTTCTGGTGCTCACAGAACTTGATTGTTTGCGGTACGCCGTCTTCGGTCACCGTGAAGTTCCTGGCCGTGAGTCCGCTGACGAAATTTCCCTGCTTGTCTTTCACCACGACTTGTTCGATGACCAACTGGGAGTTCAGCGTGAGCTTGAAGACCTGCGACTGC
>PLST01000349.1 GCA_003164255.1 Acidobacteriaceae bacterium
CCCACCATTCCGGTTCAATCGTTCGGCCTTCCAGCCCCAGCTCCTCCAATTCCCGAATGAAGGCGTGGAAACTGTTCACAATCTCAGGTTCGCAATCGTGAAGAAAGCTGTCACTGACCGCGGCAAATCGTGAGAACGTTCCAGAGAGGTCGCTCGAGCCGGTTCCGAACGGCACGGACATCAGGGAAGCATCTTCGAGGTCCCGAAAAATCCACCCCATCGTGTCGAAAGATTCAGCCAGGTGCGCGCCTCCACGCCAATCGCCCCTCCCATGCGACGCCCGATACCCCGCCAAACCGCAGAGAGCGGCCGGCACGCGCACCGAGCCTCCGGTGTCGGTTCCGATCGCCGCAACCGCCGATCCCTCAAGCACGCTGGCCACGGCGCCGCTCGACGAGCCACCTGTCAAAGCAGTAGCGTCTCCTGGCTGCAGGCAGTCGCCAAACTCCGGATTCTCCCCTGTAATTCCATAGGCCAGCGGATGAAGGTGCGTCTTTCCCACAATGACGGCGCCGCTTGCGCGAAGCTGCTCCACGAGCCATGAATCTCGCTCCGCCACACCATTCAAATCGCGGTAATAACGCACGCCGCAACTCGTCGGCGCGCCTGCCAGGTCGAAGCAATCCTTCACTGACACCGGCAGCCCCCAGATCGAACTCCGTCCGTCTCCAAAGGCCCCACCCTGCCCGCTCTTAACTTCCTCCGCGCGCACCGCTTCCAAACGCGTCCACGCTGCGTCCTGCCAAAGGTACGTGTTGTGGCTCGCATTCTGGCTGGAATGGGCCAGCGCCGCATCCGCTAAAATCGTGGGCCGCGTTAAACCATCAGCAAGCGATTGGCGGAGGCCGCGAATTGTCCACTGAGAGCTCGTCATAAGAAAATTGTACGATCACGCAAACAATGCCGCATGATGATTTTTTATCGAGCGCGAAACCCGCGCCGCATGCTAATTTCGAGTATGGGAGTTCATTCCAGCATCAGGCGCATTCCAGCGAATAAACCCACAAAGTCTCGCGGCCCCGCTCACTCGTCTGTCTCACCATCCGATTTGGAACAAATGGCCGCTACGGTCGCCTTCACGGCTCGTTCCCTTGCGGGTTCCCATCCCCGCCCGTTTGGCGCATCGATCGTTCACACGAATTCAGGAAAGTTGCTACTCCGCGCACTGAACCGCGTCGCACAGGATTTCGATCCCAGTTCCCACGCCGAAGTGAGAGCCATTCGCCTCGCCACCAAACGGCTCAAGAAACTTTCGCTGGCCGGCTACACGCTCTACACCACGTGCGAACCTTGTCCGATGTGCATGAGCACAGCCTTGTGGGCTGGAATCGATCGCGTTGTCTACGGCGCTAAAATCGCAGATGCAAACAAGCACTGCAAACAGATTCAGATTCCCGCTGTTGAAGTAGCGGCGCGAAGTGACATGCAATGCATCGTAGATGGTCCGGTGTTGCGCGACGAATCCTACGCTCTTTTTACCCATCCCCGCATGTTGCAGGCGTTTCGAATCTGGTCCACGCGTAAATGAACTTAATTTGAGAGGGCTTCCCCATGTTGAACTCTCTAGAGAAAGGTCTGTCGAAAGTTATCGATGACCACGCGCGTGTATTCACGGCGTCGGCGGTGCTCGACCGGCTCTCGCACGACTTTTATTGGTATTCGCCGGTCCTGCGCCCACTCCTCGCCACCAAATCCGCCGACATNNATAGTGCTCGATCTTTCCCTCATGGACAAGCTCGAAGAGATTACGTCAGATGGTGTCGCGGTTTGCCAGCCAGGCTTGCGCCTGGGCCAACTCGAATCTGAAGCGCGCAAAAAAGGCTGGGAACTGCGAATGTATCCGTCCACGCTGGTCAAGGCCTCCGTTGGCGGCTTTCTCGCTGGAGGTTCGGGCGGCATTGGCTCCGTTGCGCACGGCGGCCTGCGGGATTTTGACACGGTTCGTGCCTTCGAGGTTGTCACCATGGAGAAGAAGCCGCGCGTAGTGCTGCATGAGGGCCCTGCGGTACACGAGATTCTGCACGCCTGGGGCACCAACGGAATTCTTACGCGCATCTGGTTTGCACTTACCCCGGCAGTCGAGTGGATGCAATTGACAGCTGCCTTCAGCACATATGAAGAGGCATTTCAGTTCGCTGAATCAATCGCAACGGGCAACACCTGGACCAAGCGTCTAGCCACGGTCTTCGAGTGGCCCATTCCATCGTTCTTCACGCCCATCAAGCGACTTGTTCGTGCAGACAAATCGCTCGTGCTCATCATGATTGCAGCGTCCCAGGCGGATGCCTTGCACGCCGCTGCGATTGCGGCAGGCGGCGAAGTAACATTCACTGGCGCATTCGATGGGCCGCGAACTCAACCGCTCTTGAGCGACTACACCTGGAACCATACAACGCTCTGGGCCATGAAAGCCGATCCCGCATACACCTACTTGCAATGCGGTTTTTCACTCACCGAGTGTCGAGAACAATTTCGAAAACTGCGCGAGCGCTACGGTCAGGAGATTCTCTTTCACATCGAATTCATGAAGAACGGTGATGGTGTCGTCATTCCCGGCGCCATTCCCCTCGTGCGCTTTAGTACCGAGGAACGATTAAACGACATGATTGCCTTTTGCCGGTCAATTGGCGTTTTTGTTGCCAATCCACACGTGAATTATCTTGAGGATGGCGGCCGCTTTCGCCCTGACAACATTCAACTCTTGGCTAAGCAGCGATACGATCCGCGAGGCCTGCTGAACCCAGGCAAGATGATCAGCTTTCGCAAGCAGGTGGTGACAAAATGAAGACCTGGATCCCCGATGCACGTAATTTTGCCTACCTGACATGGAAGCAGGTGGATGCCCTGCCCCGCGCGAATACGCTCCTCGTGCTTCCCACGGCAGCGATCGAGCAACACGGCCATCATCTCCCGCTCGCCACTGACACGCTGATTAATAATCTGCTGCTCGGCAAGGCTCTGGCGCTCCTGCCGGAGGTGTTGCCCGTCTACGCACTGCCTGCGGTTTGCTATGGCAAGAGCAACGAGCATCTCGGATTCCCGGGCACTCTGTCGCTGAGCGCACAAACCTTTATTGCCGTTGTGCGCGACCTCGGCGCCAGCATCGCGGCTGCTGGATTTAGAAAGCTGGTCCTCTACAACACACATGGTGGCAATACTTCACTTGTAGATGTGCTGGCACGCGACCTGCGCGCCGAATTCGGCTTGCGTACCTTCTCGCTTTTTGGCTCGCCTGGCGCGGACTTTGAGGGAGTAAGCACCCAGGAGAGAACCTATGGTTTTCATGCAGGTGAAATCGAGACGGCCTACCTGCTCCATGCAACGCCTGAGCTTGTTCATCAAGAGGAATACACAACCAATTACATTGCGCGTGTTGACCGGCATGAGTTGCTCAAACCTGAAGGATCTGCTGCGAACTTCGCATGGCTCACCAAGGACATTGCCCCGAGTGGCGTGCTCGGTGATCCCACTGCAGCAACCGAGGAGAATGGCGAGAAGTGGTCGAATGACGCGGCTGCCCGCATCGCTGAAGTGCTGCTGGCGATGTACAACTTTGAGCCAAGGTACGGGGCTTGACGATGGCTCTCATTGATTGCGGAAACGGTGTCCGGTTGGAGCGCGCAGCAGTGTGCCGGCTCAGCGATGGCACAACTCTCGTTTCCGATCATTACTATCCTGAGGGCAATGGCCCCTGGCCAACCTTGCTCATGCGCCAACCCTACGGGCGCGACATCGCTTCAACGGTGGTTTACGCACATCCCGTCTGGTTTGCGCGGCACGGTTATCACGTCGCCATTCAGGATGTGCGAGGACGAGGTGGTTCGAGCGGCGAGTTTTATCCCTTTCGTTATGAGGCCAAAGATGGCGCTGAAACAATAGCGAGGCTCTCGAAACACCCTGCATGCAATGGCCGCATCGGCATGTACGGCTTCTCTTACCAGGGAGCTACGCAACTGCTCGCCGCGGCGGAACAACCGGCTGGCTTGCAATGCATCGCTCCCCACATGACGGCCACTGACCTCTACCACGGCTGGTTTTATCACCACGGCGCGCTTCGCCTCAACTCCACTCTTGCGTGGGGCATTCAAATGCTGCGTGAGGATGCGCGGCGGCAAGGGCTGCGCGCGGCAAGCGATCGGCTGGAGGCCGCCTGGACCAACATTCGTGCTCAAGCTGCTCATGTCCCCTATGGAACACATACGGCAATCGCTGACCCTTCGCTGCCAACCTATGTGCGCGACTGGTTTCAGCAAAACGAGCCAGGCGAATACTGGAGTGCGTTGGATGTAAGCATGCGCACCGACCAGATTCAGATTCCGGCATTGCACATTGCCGGCTGGTTTGACACGTATCTTGAAGGCTCCATCGCCGGATATCTGGCCCTGTCCAACGGCGCGGGCAGCGATTTCGCGCGCCGAAATCAATATCTAATTGCGGGCCCATGGGTCCACATCCCCTGGGGAGATCGCGTCGGCGAGTTGAACCTCGGAGAGGCCGCAAACCTGAACACCGATGAGATTTTGCTTCGCTGGTTCAATCACTGGCTTAAGGATTCGGGGGATTTTGACCACGAGCCTTCAATCCGCTATTTCTCTCTGGGACCAAATGAATGGCGCAG
This sequence comes from Acidobacteriaceae bacterium, assembly GCA_003164255.1. GTDB lineage: Bacteria > Acidobacteriota > Terriglobia > Terriglobales > Acidobacteriaceae > Telmatobacter. The sequence goes on from PLST01000349.1 coordinate 4,619, forward strand.
CGCGGAAAGCTGGCCAGTAGGCCTATATCCGCTCTATCTTCAAAGTGCGGGGAATGCTAACTCACGCAAAGGCGGAGGCGTGCTCGTACATGACGCTCCTGAGGAAGACGCGCCCCACGATGTGTTTGTCTATGATCCCGAGGTCCCTGTGCTGGCGCCCGGTGGCGCACAATCGATGGCAGGTCCTTTCGACCAGTCCCAACTCGAAATGGGAAACAACTTGCTCGTCTACACTTCCGCTCCCGTTGAGCGCGAAACAGAAATATTCGGACACCCAAAAATCAAGCTATACGCAGCCACTTCCGCGCAGCATGCGGACTTCACCACGAAACTAGTACGCGTCAAGCCGGACGGAAAAGCGGAGTTCCTCTGCATCGGCATCGCGCGCAGTTCCTGGCTCTTTGCTGCTGGGTACGATGCAGATCAAATTCACGCGTGGGAGTTCACGCTTGAACCCACTGCATTCGTCCTTGCTCCCGGCGAATGCATGCGTCTTGAAATCGCGAGCTCTGCGTTTC
>PLST01000584.1 GCA_003164255.1 Acidobacteriaceae bacterium
GTTCAACGAACTTCAGAAACACAACGCTAGGAAGTTCTTTCGCGGCGGATTACGTCGAGAAGGCGACGATCCTCGTCGGTGAGAGATGCGGCTTGAAGCAGATCCGGCCGGTTGGCGAAAGTTTTGCGAAGTTGCTGCTCGCGGCGCCAGCGGCGGATCTCCAGGTGATCGCCGTTGAGCAGCACGTCAGGAGCGCGCAGGCCGCCGAACTCGGCGGGGCGCGTGTAGTGGGGATAGTCGAGCAGGCCGCCTGCGCCATGCTGCGAGCGAGGTACGCCGTTTGCGTCAACGGCGATGTCTGCGTCGGCGACGCCGAAGCTCTCAAATTCCCCTGATGCCTCGTTGCCGAGTACGCCCGGGATGAGGCGCATAGCCGCATCGATTACGACGGCGGCGGCAAGCTCGCCTCCGCTCAGCACGTAGTCGCCGATGGAGAGTTCCATGTCGCAGTAGAGCTGGTTGATGCGCTCGTCCACACCTTCGTAGCGTCCGCAGAGAAGCACCGCGCGATCGAGGGTCGCGAAGTCGCGGGCGATGGATTGCGTGAACGGGCGGCCCTGTGCCGAGAGCAGGATGACGCGGGTTCTTGCGGCGTCAGGATCGGCGGCGCGTGCCTCGCGCGTTGCTAGGCCGAGCGAGGCGAGTGCTTCAGCAAGCGGCTCGGCCTTCAGTACCATGCCTTCGCCGCCGCCAAAAGGACGGTCGTCAACAGTGCGGTGACGGTCGTGGGTGAAGGCGCGCAGGTCGTGGACTTCAGTTGACACAAACCCCTTGGCACGGGCTCGGTTGACGATGCCGTGCTCGAAGATGCCCGCAAAGAACGCGGGAAAGATGGTGACGATGTCGAACCGCATTGTTCTGATGATAAAAGGAACGCGCGGATCGTGCGGGACAGGTGCCTGGCTTTCTGGAAGCTCAAGGCTCCAGCTGAAACCTGTGGGGCTCCAGCTGAAACTTGTAGATGTTGATGCTGGTGGGCGCGACGGTGATGGTGCTGGAACTCTTCTCGCGGGCGATTTCCTTCACGACCACTTGCGGCGGAGCGCCGACGTGGTTGGCTGCGTCGAGACTGCTCCCGGTCATCTGCCACAGCGTCNNACCATGTCGAGTGGATACGTGGGGCTGCCGGGGTTGGTTGCGGGCTGATCGCCGGCGAGGTCGTATTTCGGCGCAGGTTGAGGCGAGTTGCCGTTCACCGCGACTGGAATGGAACCGACAAAATGATCGCCGTACAGTTTGAACAGCAGTCCGGTCGAATTCAGAATGGCGGAGGTCCGGTTGTAATCGAGCGTGGAGACGCCCATGGTGAAGGCCGACATTGCGATGGCGTCGGTGTGGCGGATCATCTCGTTGAAGACCATGCCGTAGGCGAGAGCCAGCTTCAGATTCACAGGCGCGCCCGAGTAGGCGTATTCGTCGATGGATAGAAAAACCTTCTTGTCCACCATCGCCGGAAAGCGCCGCTGATACTCCTTCCATTCATCGGCCTTGAGGCGGACGCGATTCGATGGGTATCGCGCCCACTCCAGCAGCGACTGATCGACGTTGACGTAAGCAGCCTCGTTGGGCGCGTCGGGCGGCAGCGTCTTTGCAAGCGCGTAGTCAAAGCGCTTGCCGGCGCGTGCATACCAGTGCTCCGTGAGGCCATCGAAGTTGCCAAAGCTGTGGGCTAGCAGGCCGCCGGTAAAGTCGCCATCGGAGCCGAACTCGGCCTGCACGTCCTTGAGATGAAGGGCGCGCGTCTGGCCGGTGACGGTCATCTCGTCGGGCATGGCGCCGGAGGCGAGCAGCGTAATCGACGGATCGGCCTTGCGCATCGCCTTCGCAAATTCATTGTGCTTCAGCTCGTAATAATTCAGATCGGTGCGGCCAAGCTGCCACGTGCCGTAGGGCTCATTGCCGATGTCCCAGAACTTGACGTGATAGGGCTCCGGATGGCCGTTGTGCGCGCGCATTGCGCCAAGCCGCGTGGTCGCTGCGCCGTTCATGTACTCAACTTCTTCGGCCGCCGAGTGCGCATCGCCGAATCCCGCATTCACTGAGATGTAGGGCTCTGTACCGATCAACTTGCAGAGAGTCATAAATTCGTCCATACCCACATCGTTCGGCTGCATGGCGTTCCAGGCGTAGTCCCATACGGGCGGACGTTTGTCGATATCGCCGACCGAGTCGTACCAGCTCCAGTTGGAAAGAAAATTGCCGCCCGGCAGGCGCCAGAACCCGGAGTGAAGCTGGCGCAGTAGTGCGGTTGTGTCTGGCCGGAATCCTTCCACGTTGTCGGCGGGCATCAGCGATACTGTTCCGACGTGGAAGTTGCCGCTTCCTGTGCCGGTAATCTCGAGCGCTGCGTCCACGCTGTCACCCTGGGCCGTGAACGAGAACGGAAATTTCTTATACGCGTTCGTCATTGCCGCGAACGAGAGTGTTTGGCGATCGTGCTCACCGGGGCCCCACACCAGCGCGACCTTGATCCTGCTGCCGGGAGTGCCGCGAAGATAAATGCGCCCGGTATACTTCTTGCCTTTCACCAGGGCCAGACCCGCTTGCCGGATTCCGTGCGGCGTTGAGGCATCGAGTTCGATGCGCGGACTCTGGTCGCCGACAAACGGCTGCTCTTTGTCCGTGGTCACCGCGTCGTCTGGACCGATGGGACGCCACTTGCGAAGCTGCATATTGCGGAACTGCCCGCCGCCCTGCTGCACGGGGACTGCATCGGGCTCTTTTGAAGAGATAGGGAAATAGAACTTGCGGTCATCGAGCATCTCCGCCCACAGGCTGCGATAGATGAGGGTCCTGATGTGCTCAATGAACATTCCGTATTCATACTTGGGAACGGCCGGCGCAGCCTGATTCGTATTGATGGTGGCTATGACCTGGCTGGGCGCGGCCGGTTGCGCTTCGCCTCGAACCGCACACCCAAAACAAAACGCCGCGGCAGCAATCAAAGCAATGCGCACATTCATTAATCTGCTCATGGTTTCTCCTGTTTCGGTCCTGCGGATTGCGTGCTGTCCCGTTACCCCATGCCCGGCCATAGGCCCTGGTTCTGGCGCGACAGGTGACTGGCCCTCAAAGCTACGGGAGAACGATAGCGGTTGGAGCTCGCGGGCGCAACGGAGATTTTCGTGAGACTTGAACCGCAGACCGCGAACGAAGCGAGTCCGAGAGCGGCGTGCGAACATCGAATAAGTGATGAGTTCAAACGATGCAGCGGTTCCTGCGGCGGCTTCCCCGGCTACCGATGACAAACAGAGCGTCCAGTTTGGATTTGAGAATGCCTATGCGCGGCTTCCGGAACGATTCTTCGTTCGGCAGAATCCTGTGCCGGTGGCCCAGCCGCGCCTGGTGAAAGTGAACGCGCAACTGGCCCACGCATTGCGGTTGGATGCGCATGCGCTCGAGAGCGAAGAGGGTGTCGCCATCCTGGTAGGCAACCGAGTGGCTCAAGGATCGGAGCCGTTGGCTGAGGCCTATGCCGGACACCAGTTTGGCCATTTTGTGCCGCAGCTGGGCGACGGGCGCGCCAACCTGCTGGGCGAGGTCGTGGGCCGTGATGGCCTGCGCTACGACATCCAGCTCAAGGGCTCAGGCCGCACGGCCTTCTCGCGCGGAGGCGATGGGCGGGCCGCAATCGGGCCCGTTCTGCGCGAGTACCTTGTAAGCGAAGCGATGGCTGCCCTGGGTGTACCGACCACACGCACGCTGGCTGCGGTTACCACTGGGGAACTGGTGATGCGCGAGACCCCGTTGCCCGGCGCGGTATTGACGCGCGTAGCCGCAAGCCACCTGCGTGTGGGCACATTTGCGTATTTCGCCGCGCGACGCGATGTGGACGGCCTGCGCACGCTGGCCGACTTTGCTATCGCCCGGCACGGTCCTGAAGTCGCGAAGGTTGAGCAAGGAACGCCGGCGGCCGGGCGCCCCTATCGCGCGCTGCTGGACGGCGTCGTTGAAAGGCAGGCGAAGTTGGTGGCACAGTGGATGATGCTTGGATTCATTCACGGCGTCATGAACACCGACAACACCTCAATCTCCGGCGAGACGATTGATTATGGTCCCTGCGCGTTTATGGAGGCGTACGATCCGGCAACCGTCTTCAGCGCCATCGATCAGCAGGGACGCTACGCCTATGGCAATCAGCCCCGCATCTTGCTGTGGAATCTTGCGCGCCTGGCCGAGGCTTTGTTGCCCCTCCTGCTTGAAGAAGAGGGAAGCGAACAGGCGGCCGTGGAGTCGGCGAATGAAGCACTGGGCGCTTTTCCTGGGCAGTATGAGGCGGCACGGCTTTGGGGCTNNCGGCTCTTTGAAGCAATGGCCGCCAACCACGCCGACTTTACCCTCACCTTTCGGCGGCTTTGTGATGCGGCTGCCGGACCTCAAGGCGACGCGGGCGTGCGCGCTCTCTTTGCCGACCCGGGCGCCTACGATGCGTGGGCTGNNAACCACCTGGTGGAGGCAGCTCTCAAGGCAGCCACGGAACTGCAGGATTATCAGCCGTTCGAGGAAATGCTGGAGGTACTCGCTCATCCCTGGGAGGACAGGCCTGAACGCGCGAAATATGCACTGCCTGCCCGGCCTGAAGAACGCGTGAGCCAAACATTTTGCGGCACTTGAGCCGAGAAACCGGCCTGAGCATACTATTCTTCACCCTTCTTTTGGCCTCGACGGGAGCAATTTTGCCAATTTAATCGGTCCGGAGTGCGGGAATCTGCATCCGCTGCACAGTACCGATAACGGTACCCTCCAATCACCAAAGTAACCACGGTCTCCATCGGTCCCCGTGCCAGGCACATCGGCCTCTCTTTTGATTTGATTGATGTTAGAGTCGTTTTTTGGGAACATTACGAAGGTTTGATCAGTGCCTAGGTCGCCGATTATCAGGCGTTTACAACTTTCAGGTGATTGAAAATTCTTAAAAAATTAGATGGAAACCGGACCGATCCTGGACTACGATACTGAGCATTGATGAAAAAGATTGTTCTAACTTTGGTCGTACTTTGCTCCCCAGTCTTACCGGTTGTAAGCGGACAGTCTAGCTCTGCGCACAAAACAGTCACAAAAGACACGCTCGAAATGCAGATGCCGACGGCAACCGCTCCGGCGCCCGCCGCGCAAGACCAGACCCCTGCGGCACAGAATGTGGCCACAGTGGCCGGGCAAACGGTCGCCGCGCAGCCCGCACAAAGCGCAAATCCACAAAGCTCCGCGCAGCCCGCCGCCGGGCAAGATCAGGCTCCGGCCGCTCAAGATCCGCAGGCGCCAGCCGCGCAGTCTGCGAAGACCCCAGCTCCACAGGATCCGCCAACGCCTGCCGCGCAGCCTGCTCAAACTCCCGCCGGGCAAGATCGGCAAACACCGGCCGCGCAGCCTGCTCAGGCTCCATCCGACCAGGACACGCAGACGCCGGCGGCCGAGGTTGCCCAGGCTCCGGGCGCGAACGATGCGCAGACACCGGCGGCAAAAGATGCAAAGCCAAAACCTCCAACTCCTGAAGAGATTGTGGCGGCCGCTGAAAAGCAGGCAGATCTGCTGGGTGGCCAACCCGGTCCGTTTGAGCTCGACGTCAATTTCTCGGTGAACATGAACCGGGCCATGGTCGGGCACATGGAACTGCGCTGGGAGTCAAAGGATCGCTGGTGGCGTCACATCGAGATGGACAACTTTACCCAAACCATGATGCGCAGCGGCGGCAAGATCTACACCTCGAGCAACATTCACTACATGCCGGCCGAAGTGACAGAGTTGATCAATCTGCTCGGATTTGCCGAGGACCAGGCGAGCCGTGGCCATATTGCCGTGTCAGTGCAAAATGACCGCAGAGAAAACGGGTTGAGGGCGCAATGCATGCAGACCTCGCTCAAGGATCTTGACAACCAGCCCGACGAGTTGTGCCTGAGCGCGAACTCGCACGACATTCTCAGCGACTACTGGAAGGCTTCGCCCGACCAACGGCGCAAGGAAGTATTTACGCACTACATGTCGTTTGGCAACTACCGCTTCCCCGGCGAGCTTGAGCTTGCGGTCAACGGCAAGAGAGTGCTGGTGGCCAACGTGACCAACCTGAGCCCGACGCCGTTCGACGAGAGCCTGCTCGATCCGCTCAAGAAGTTGATTCAACCGCAATCTCCCTCCGAGAGCATTGCCCAGGCGAAATAAGCGGTAAGAAATAATGCAAATCGAAGGGCGGCGCAAGCCGCCCTTTTTGCGGGTCGCTCGTTGCTGTCGAGCTAGCCTGCAGGCTGCCTGACTCTTGCATCCGTTTTTACGGCGGGGCATCTATCAAAGGTAGATTTCATCGCTTATTTTGAAAGGGATCCGGTCCGCTCATCATGACACAGCCTCTTTTTGCGCCTTTTCGGCTTCGCTCCGTCACGTTTCCAAACCGTATCGGCGTCTCGCCGATGTGCCAGTACTCCTCCCAGGATGGCTTCGCGAACGACTGGCATCTGGTTCACCTGGGCAGCCGAGCGCAGGGTGGTGCGGGGCTCGTAATGATGGAAGCGTCGGCGGTGTTGGCCGAGGGACGCATCTCTAACGGCGATTTGGGAATTTACAAAGACGAGCACGTGCCGAAGCTCAAGCAGATCGTCAGCTTTCTTCATACGCAGGGCGCGAAAGCAGGCATTCAACTGGCGCACGCAGGACGCAAGGGAAGCATGAGCGTTCCCTTTGACGGCGAGCGGCTGCTCAAGAGTGACGAGGGAGGATGGACCCCGCTGGCGCCGAGCCCGGTGGCGTTCTCTGCGGACTACGCGGTGCCGCAAGCGCTGGACGAGGCGGGCATTCAAGCGGTGGTGAGCGCGTTTGCGCAGGCCGCGCGCCGTGCTGAAGCTGCGGGGTTCGATTTCGTTGAGATTCACGGAGCGCATGGATACCTGCTGCACGAGTTTCTTTCGCCGCTTGCCAACAGGCGCACCGACAACTACGGCGGCAGCTTTGAAAACCGAACAAGGTTGATTCTGGAGGTGGCGCAGGCTGTGCGCGGCGCGTGGCCGGACAGGTTGCCGCTGTTTGTCCGCATCTCGGCTACCGATTGGATGGAGGGCGGCTGGACGGTGGATGAAAGCGTCGAACTGGCCCGGATGCTGGGGAACGCGGGCGTCGACCTTGTGGATTGCTCGTCGGGAGGACAGGTACCGAATGCAAAGATTCCGGTGGGACCCGGATTCCAGGTGCCGTTTGCGGCGAGGATTCGCAAGGAGACCGGCGTGCCGACCGCGGCGGTCGGGATGATTACGGATCCCAGCCAGGCGAACGCGATTGTGGCGAACGGCGAGGCCGACATGGTGCTGCTGGCGCGAGAGATGTTGCGCGATCCTTACTGGCCGGTGCATGCGGCGGCTGCCTTGGGCGAGCCGGCGAGCTGGCCTGCACAGTATTTGCGGGCCGCGCCGCGTGGGTCGCAGACGAGAAAAGCAGGGGAATAGAGACTAGTATCCTGAGCCTGAAGTCCGTTAAAGAAAAATTCGCGGATTTGTGTCAGGGCGAGACTGCAAAGGAAGTGAAAACTCCTGCGAAGCCGGATTAAGTGTCAGGGCACGACTTCAGTCGTGCCGAAAAGGCCGCAGAACGAATGGGCTTCAGTGTCTGCGTGAGTACCGCTGACTTCCGATCCGCGAAGCGGCAAGGGCTCCCGGAGGGAGCGAAAGATAATAGCCCAGGATGGAGTCCGAGACGAAGGCTCGGACGCAATCCTGGGAAAGGTCCGGAAAATTAGACCTGGCGCCCTGTATGGGCGCCGCGAATCTGTTGGAATGAATTGTGCTCCGCGAACAAAACTTGATTTCCACGAGCTTTCACGCAGACACTTCAGCCCCTGAGGGAAAGTCCGTTGGTCTACACCATTTCCGAATCTGCTCTAGAATTCCCGTGCCCCA
>PLST01000409.1 GCA_003164255.1 Acidobacteriaceae bacterium
ATGGAGAAGTACGCGCAGGCGCGCATCGGCGGCAATACTCCAGCAGAGACAACCGGCGCATGGGTCGTGGCGAAGTTCGAGCACGACAGCAGCCGTCCGGTGGACGGCTACGCCGCGCCGCAGTTGCACACGCACACGGTGATTTTCAATATCGCCGAGACCGCCGACGGGACCACGCGGGCGTTGCAGCCGCAGGAACTTTACAAGACGCAGCAGTACGCGACGGCGGTTTACCGTTCGGAGTTGTCGGCACGGTTGCAGACGCTCGGTTACGAGATCGAGCGCGGCGAACATGGGCAACCGGAGATCAAAGGCTATACGCGCGAATACTTGGAGGCATCGAGTCCGCGGCGTCAGCAAATCACCGAAAACTTGGCAGAGCAGGGCCGCTCCGGGCCGGAGGCGGCGCAGATCGCAGCGCACAAGACGCGCGAGGCGAAACTCGATTTAACGCCGGAGCAGGTACAGGCGCAGCATCGCGCAATGGCCGCTGAGTACGGCCATCAACCGCAACGGGTGATCGAGGAGGCGCAACGGCGACCAGGCGTCGAGTTGCAGCCGGAAGAATCGCGGCGAGTGGCGCAGGCCGCTGTGAGTTATGCGCGGGAGCGCGGCACGGAGCGCGAGGCCATCGTCGATGAACGGACGCTGATGCGCGNNCACAGCATGGGCGCGGCGCGGTTGCCGGAGATCAAGGCCGAGTTCGAGCGGCGCGTCGCCGCGCATGAACTGATCGAGGTCGAGCGCAAGCCGGGGCTTGCAGGCCGCGCGTTCACAACCGGCGAGATGCAGGGTTACGAGCGCGAGATCATCGAGCGGATGCGCGCTGGCCAGGGCAACCGCGAAGTGTTGGCCGATGGCCAGATCCGGCAGCAGGTCGAGGCAAACCATCCGCATCTGAGCGTGAGCCAGCGGCGGGCGGTCGAAGACGTGCTCGAAAACCGCGACCGCATGATGGCACTTGAGGGCGTGGCCGGAGGCGGAAAGACTACTTCTTTAGCCGCCATCCGGGAGGCCGCTGTCAGCGCGGGTTATGAGGTCAAGGGGCTTGCGCCCACGTCCGGCGCGGCGAAAAAGCTGGGCGAATCGGGCATGGAGACGGAGACCTTGCAGCGGCACTTGACGCGCGGCGACCGCGCCGACGACGGACAGAAGCGGCTCTATGTGATCGATGAATCGAGCATGGCCAGCACCAAGCAAATGCACACGTTCGTAGAGCGGCTAAAAGAAAATGATCGTGTGTTGTTCGTTGGCGACGTGCGGCAGCATGAAGCGGTCGAAGCTGGCCGACCGTATGCGCAGTTACAAGAGGCCGGGATGCGCACGGCGCGGCTTGACGAGATTATCCGGCAGAAAGACCCGGCGTTGAAAGAAGCCGTGGAGCAGCTTGCGCGCGGCGAAGTGAAAGAAGCAATCGCCAATCTCAACAGCCAGGGCCGAGTGCATGAGATCGAGGACCACGGCGAGCGCATCCGCGCGATAGCCCGCGAGTATGTGCGCCAGCCGGAGAATACGCTTGTCGTCTCGCCCGACAATGAATCCCGCCGCGAGATCAACCAGCACATCCATCGAGCGATGCAAGAGTCCGGCCAGGTCAAGGGCGAAGAGCATCCGGTACGAGTGTTGAATGCGCGGCAGGAGTTGACCGGCGCAGACCGGCAATGGGCGCAAAACTATGAGCAGGGCGACATCGTGCGTTATGCGAAGAGCAGCAAGGCGCACGGCTTCGAGGCCGGAGAGTACGCGCGCGTTGCGCGCGTGGACAGCGCCGCGAACACGGTCACGGTGGAGCGCAAAAACGGCGAGCAAGTGAGCTACGATCCACGGCGGCAGCAGGGCGTGACGGTCTACCGGGAGGCGGAGCATCGCTTCTCGGAAGGCGACCGCGTACAACTGACGGCCCCCTATCATGCGCAGAAACTCGCCAGCCGCGAGCTGGGCACGGTCGAGAAGATCGACGGCAGCGGCGACCTGAAACTCAAGATGGACTCAGGCCGTGAGGTCGAGTTCAACGTCAAGCAGCATCCGCATCTTGATTACGGTTATGCGGTGACGAGTCACAGCAGCCAGGGCCAGACCGCCGACCGTGTGCTTGTCCATGTGGACTCGGAGCAGGCGCACAGCGAGCTTCTCAATAGCCGCATGGCGTATGTCTCCGTATCGCGGGCGCAGTTCGATGTGCAGATGTACACGAACGACGCCGGGACGCTGGGCCATGCGTTGAGCCGGGACGTGTCGCATACGTCAGCCATCCAGCCAGAGGGGATGCAGCAGCAGACACCTACCCAGCCGGACACGGCGCAGAAGATCGAGCCGCAGCCCGCTCACGCGCATGAGTTCGATCAGGGATACAGCCTTTAGCCGCTGACGCGGCTATATCCTCCGCTCCGGCATCCGTAAAGGCTCTCCGCTTCGCTCCGCCCGCTGCGGCGGCGCTTCGCGGCCTTGACTGATGCCTCCGCTACGGATGTTTTTCAGCTATGAAAAGAATGTCTTCTTTTCATGTTTCCACGGAAACCTGCACTCTCCGGCCACTCATCGCGCGACCGCCGCCCCGCGCAGCATGGAATCGAGTGCGCTCAATACGAGTGTCTGTTGACGTGGCGGCAGCTTCTCAATCTCTTCCATGCGGCGCACGAGCTTAAGGCTTGGCTGCTTGCCATTTTTTCGATTAGCTGCCGTCTTGGGGGCCAGCAAGTCATCGACGGTGATGTCCAGAGCCATGGAATACCGCACGGCCATCTCAGCCGACAGGCGCAGCTTGTCCAGTTCGTAATCGGAGATGAGCGTCTGAATGATCCCGATCTTTTTGGCGAGATCGACTTGGGTGTAACCGCGTTCCTTGCGCAGCCGAGCAAGGCGCTGGCCTACGGTTTCGTTTCCGTAGTCGAGCGGGGGAAGTTGTCGTGTTGGTTTTCTTGGCATGGCAATGTCAGTCTATTGCTTACCGGGAATACGGCTTGACCGCGTAAGCTATGATACAGTATTTTTGCAGGCGTTAAAAAGTTCATTTTCCTCTTGACAGGTTTTTCAGGAAGGCGGTCGAAATGGCGCGAATCCCAGAATCCGAGGTCGAACGGCTGAAACGGGAGGTATCGGTGCAGCGGTTGGCCGAGGCGCGGGGCATCAAGTTACACCGGCACGGGGCCGACCTGCTGGGCCTCTGCCCCTTCCACGACGACCGCAGCCCGTCGCTGGTCATCACTCCGGCGAAGAATCTCTGGCACTGCCTGGGCGCTTGCAACATGGGTGGGACGGCCATCGACTGGGTAATGAAGGCGCAGGGCGTGAGCTTCCGCCATGCGGTCGAACTTCTCAGGGCGGACTATTTTCCTTTAGCCGCCGCTCCAGTGCAGCCGGTGAAGCAGAGCACGGTTCCGAAGTTGCCGCCGCCCGTGGCGCGGGATGCAGACGACCGGGCGCTGCTGTTGCAGACCGTGGACTACTACAGCCGGACGTTGAAGCAATCGCCGGAGGCGTTGAAGTATCTCGCCTCGCGCGGCCTTCAGTCTTCGGAGATCATCGCCCGCTTCAAGCTGCGCATCGCCAACCGGACGCTGGGTTACGGCCTTGAAGGAAAGCACCGCGTCGCCGGCGCGGAGATGCGC
>PLST01000166.1 GCA_003164255.1 Acidobacteriaceae bacterium
CCAGCCAGCATCCGCGCCTGGACGAGGCGCGCGCAGATGCCTTGTATGAGTTGGAGGTTTCATTCAGCCAGTTGCCCAAAGACCAGTGCCCGCCGTGGATTCTGGATGGACTGTTTCGCAATCTGCTGGTGGACGTGACAGGAAATACGCACCGTGCCGAGTTCTGCATCGACAAACTGCACCCGCCTGAAGGCGCCGGACTGCAGCTAGGCCTACTGGAGCTGCGGGCCTTTGAAATGACGCCGCACTACCGCATGGGATTGGTGGAGATGCTTCTGGTGCGCGCGCTTGTGAGCATGCTGTGGAAGCATCCAGTGGAAGGAGGCTTGATCCGCTGGGGTACGGCGCTGCACGACCGCTTCCTGCTTCCCCACTTTGTATTCCGTGACCTCAAGGACGTGCTGGACAAGTTACGAAAGGCTGGCTACAGCTTCGAAGATGGCTGGTATGCGTCGCATTTCGAATTTCGTTTTCCGAAGATCGGTACCTTTGGGTCGGACGGCGTGGAAGTGGAACTGCGCCGGGCACTGGAACCCTGGAATGTGCTCGCAGAAGAGACAACTTCAGGAGGAACGGTGCGCACGGTCGACTCTTCTCTCGAGCGAATTCAGGTAAAGGTGGGCGGGCTCACTGTAGCGGGCCGATTCGCATTGGCATGTAACGGCCGCAGGGTGCCGCTGACCGTTCTCAATGAGCCGGGAAGCAGCGAGCAGGGCCAGGCGATTGCCGCAATTCGCTACCGCGCCAGGCGCTTGTCGGCTACTTTGCATCCGACCATTCCCGTTCATACTCCGCTGGTGTTTGACCTGATTGACACCTGGAAGGAGAGATCGATTGGGCGATGCTCTTATTCCACATTGCCGCCCAATGGCGTTGCTTATGAAGGGCGTCCGGCAAACGCTCAAGAGGCCCGGCAGCGCAGGATGGAGCGCTTCGTTGTATCTCGTCCTGACAATGCTCCGATGGCCGCTCCCGGAGAAGAGAAAAATCCGATCTATCCTATGACGCTCGATTTACGCTTTCCGCCTCCCGGTGGCAAAGGCGGAGCCGGCATCCCTGACGAAAGCGGGCGGCCATGAGGTTGGATCTCTACCAGTCCGCGCTTACCTATGGAACGGCCTACGACGAATCTTCGAGCGACGGGGTAACGCCCCGGCCGCATTGGGCGCACCTGATGGAATGGCTTCGCACCATCGGGCCTGAAGAACTGAGTCAACGGTGGGAGCGCGCCGAGCGGCGCATCCGCGAAAACGGCATTACCTACAATATCTATGGTGACCCGCAGGGCGCCAATCGGCCGTGGCGCATTGACATTGTGCCGCTGCTGATTCCAGCGGAAGAGTGGCGTTTTATCGAGGCCGGCGTCATCCAGCGCGCGCAACTGTTAAGCCTGTTGCTTGAGGATATCTACGGGCCCCAGCAACTGATCCGCGATGGCCAGTTTCCGGCCGCGCTGCTCTACGGCAATCCCGGGTTTCTTCGCCCGCTGGTCGGAGTGAAGGTGCCTGCGCATAGTTATCTGCACATGCTGGCTGTGGATCTTGCGCGATCGCCGGATGGTAAGTGGTGGGTTTTATCCGATCGCACGCAGGCACCCTCCGGTACCGGCTATGCGCTCGAGAACCGGATTATTGTCTCCGATCTGTTGCTTCAACTGTTTCGCACCTCGAATGTGCTGCGCCTCGCCTCGTTCTTTCGTGCGCAACGGGACGTGCTGACGCGGCTCTCTGGCCGCGAAAATCCCCGCATCGTGCTGCTGACACCCGGACCGAACAACGAGACGTATTTTGAGCACTCCTACCTGGCAAAGTACCTGGGCTTCACGCTGGTTGAAGGCAGCGACCTGACCGTGCGCGATCGTCGTGTCTACCTCAAGACCGTGGACGGATTGGAACTGGTGGACGTGATTCTGCGGCGCGTGGACGACAGCTTTTGCGACCCGCTGGAGCTGAGGACTGACTCGCTTTTGGGCGTGGCTGGACTGGTAGATGCAATCGTGGCGGGAAATGTGCAGGTGGCGAATGCCCTGGGAAGCGGCGTGATCGAGTCGGCCGCCAGCATGCCCTTTCTTCCCGGTCTTGCTCGCCATTTGCTGGGAGAGGAGCTCAAGCTGCCGTCGGTCGCAACATGGTGGTGCGGGCAGCCGCGCGCTCTTGAATGGGTTCTCAAGAATCTGGATTCTGTTGTCGTGAAGCCGGCGTTTCCCTCGCAGGGCATGGAGCCCGTCTTCGGCTCGGAGCTGCCGCGCAGCGAACGAGAAAAATTCATTGACCGCCTGAAGGCTCGACCCCATGAATACGTGGCGCAGGAACAGGTGACACTTTCGACGGCCCCGGTGTGGGAGGGCGGCAGCCTGGTTTCCCGAAGCGTTGTACTGCGCACCTATGTGCTGAATACCGGCAACGGCTGGATGGTCATCCCCGGAGGGTTGGTTCGGGTTGCCGGTCCGACTGGGCCAGTCGTGTCAATGCAAAAAGGCGGCCACAGCAAAGATGTCTGGGTTCTATCCGACAGTCCAGTTGACACCTTCAGCATGCTCCGCCGCCGGGATGAACAGGTGGAATTGCAGCGCATTCCACGCGTCGTGCCCAGCAGCGTGGCCGACAACACTTTCTGGCTGGGCCGCTATGTAGAACGGGCAGAAAATATCGCGCGCATCCTGCGTTCCATGATTCCCGGGGTCAACCGGGCGGAACTGTCGCAGTTGGGCAGCCTGGTTCGTCTGCACGGCTGTTTGCGGCCGCGGCAGGAGAAGCTTGCGAGGACAAGGCAACGGCCCCCAACGTTTCCCGCGCTTGAGAAAGAGCTGCTCTCGATGTTGACGGACAGCAAGCGGCCAGACAGTCTGCCCTCAACGCTCGCGGATATATCGCGGATCGGCGGCAATGTGCGCGAACGGCTGTCTGCGGACATGGTGCTTCTGATTGGCCAGCTGCGCGATTCAATGCAGACCGCACCGGGCATGCCGTTGCGCGATTTTCAGGGCACGCTCACCGCCTGCCTGCAATTGCTGTCAGCCTTCAGCGGGCTTGAGCGGGAGAACATCAATCGCGGGCCCGGCTGGTTGTTCCTGAGCATTGGACGGCGGTTGGAGCGGGCAATTCATCTCACCAGGCAGCTGCGCCAGATTTCAAGACCGCTGGCCGTTGAGGACTGGTCGTTTCTCGAACGTCTGCTCGAGGTCGCCGACAGTTCAATGACCTACCGGACGAGATACTACACAACCTTGCACCCGGTGGCTGTGCTCGACGTCCTGATGGCCGATGGAACCAATCCGCGCTCGCTTGATTTTCAAGTGGAACATCTGGCGGAACTCTACGAGAAGCTTCCCAGGCACTTGCCGGATGACCTGGCGACCATTCGGAATGCGGTGGCAAGATTGCGCAGCATTGATCTGAGCGCGATCCGCTATCCGTCGGTGCAGGCGACGCCGGGCAGATCAAGAAGGAAGGCCGGGGACGAACCGGCGGAACTGGCCCCGCTGGACGAATTTCTTGGAGACCTGCAAGGGCTCTTGCCGGTCTGGTCAAATCACCTGTCAAATTTGTACTTCAGCCACGTGCGTACGCAGCAGATTACTGTGGGAGAACAATAGAAGCGGATGATCTACAACATCAGGCATTGCACCACCTATAAATACAAATATCCCGTTTCGATGGGCAATCACGTTGCCTGCCTGAAGCCGCGCACATTTACGCCAAACGTTCTGCTCGAAAATGAGATCCGCATCGAACCAACGCCGAAGACAATTACTGAGCGGGTAGACTACTTTGGAAACCGGCTCACCATCTTCACGGTGCAGGAGCCACACCAGGAACTGGTGATTGAAGCGAGAAGCAAAGTGGCAACGTCGGGCGGTCCCGAATGGACTTCGCGCGCGACGCCCCCCTGGGAAGAGTCAGCGCGTTCGCTCGCGGATGACGCGAGCGAACTGGGCCTTGACGCGTACCAGTTTCAGTTTGAGTCGCCGCGTATTCGCATCCGCAAGGAGTTTGCTGAATATGCGTTGCAATCGTTTACGCCCGGACGTCCGATGAACGAGGCACTGCTGGATCTGACCAGCCGAATTTACACGGA
>PLST01000590.1 GCA_003164255.1 Acidobacteriaceae bacterium
CAGGAAGAAAATGATGCCCATGTAGGGGTTGTCATTGAACCGGCCGAACATCTCCACCAGCCAGTAGGCAATCATGGTGATGCCGGAGGCTGTCGTAATGGCGCCGCCGGCAAGGCTGATCGGGTTATTGCCGAAGAACAGCGCCGGGCGCACCCAGCTTTCACGGAATTTTTGGAACAAAGGCATCGCTTATCCCCGTTTGTAAACGGATAGCCCGCCGTGAACGGCGGGCCTTGTTGTACATCCCGTTCTTGATTCTATCGCCTACTTGAGCGAGCGGAAGTAAGTGACCACGTCCTTGATCTGCGCATCGGTGAGCCCGGCAACCGGCTTCATCTTGCCCTTGCCATTCTTCACAGCAGCGGTCATGTCGGCCGCGCTGAGCGCCTTCATCGAAGGATCGGAAACAGCCTTGATCCCCATCATCTTGGCCATCCCGGCGCTGGGAGTGCCGGCGGGACCGTGGCAGGTTGCGCATTTTGCTTTGTAGGTTGCTTCGCCGGAATCGGCAAAGGCAANNACTCCTTGATTTCTATTTGCGGCCAGTACACACAGTACAGCACCTGCCGGGTAAGTTTTCTGTCTCCCGCCCCCTGTCCGCATCGTGCAACCTCGGGAACGGCGATCTAAACTTCAGCGAGAATCATCTTACTTGAACCGGCGCAACCCGTTTAGTGCTGAATTGCTCCGTCCTGCTCTTACTTCGCAAACGTACGGAAGTAATCCACCGAAGCCTTGATCTCCGGGTCGGTGATCTTGCCCTTGAAGGCGGGCATCTTTCCGTCGCCATTGGTGGTGACGGCAATCATCTGCGCTTCGCTCTTGCTCTTGACCGACGGATCGGTCGCCGGCTTCACGCCCATCGCCTTGGCAATTCCGGGGTTCGGCACACCGGCAGTCCCATGACAACTTTGGCACTTGGCCTTATACGTCGCCTCGCCTGACTGGGCGAAGCCCACGGCACTGGCCAGCAGAACAACCGCGGCCAGAGTCACCTGGAATCGAATGGTCTTTCTCATCGTAAGACTCCTGAATAATCTGCAACGTCCAGTGCGCATTGCGGTCAGCAACCGCATCCGGCTTCCTTAAGAAGATCGCATTTAGTCTATGCGCCGGACCCTCGTTCTCTGTCTCCGGCGATTCCGCCCTCTTCTCGAAAGGAAGGGGTGAACCGGAAAAANNAACTCGTAATGCACTCCGAGAGTCATGATGTTCGCATGGTAGTTCCGCGGAGCGGTTTCACCGGCAGGCGAGATGTTCATGCCGGTTTGGTAAGGTGCAGTAGCGCACGATATAGGAGTTACAGGAGTGGTTGGCGTCGGACTCGTTGTAGTGCACAATTGTGCACCCGACGGCCCGCCCTCGCCGTATCCGTGGAAGTTGTACTCCGCCTTCCAGATCAATCCGGGACGCGAGGTCCAAGCGAGATTCACAAAGGGTGATTGCGTCGTAGACACCAGTGAACCTGCGACTTCGCGTGCATCGTTGTAGAAGCGGCTTCCATTCACCGAGCTGATGTTATAGCCGAGGTTGGATTTGACTGTCTTGACCGGCGCCCAGCTCAAAGACACCGATCCGGATTGCGTGGGAGCATGCATGAAGTCCAGTACCGGCCCCAGGTCGTAACCCGACCTGCCCGCGGATGTTTGCGGGCATGCCGTGCCACTGGGCGTTGCCACTCCGACTACACCGGTCGCGATGGAGGGGGCACTCAGGAAGCAGATGTTGTCCGCCATGTACGAATCGCTGTAGACATAGCTGAAGTCGATCCCGTATTGCTCATTCGGGAACAGCTCCGCGTTCATGCCCGCAACGCGGCTGTAATCCACGTGATCGAGTGGGCCGGCGTACGCGACCAATTTGTCCGTTACCGCATTTTGGTCGTTGTTGGTGTTGTTATGGTGTTCAATGTCGTTGTAGGTCCCGCCGATTGTCGCCCACGGTTTGGGTTTGTACTGCGTGTGGACCCGGTATTGCCGCGTCTGCCGCGGCGTCATCGGGGTGAAGGCGTTGTCGTTGTAGAGCATCTCGACGCTGCCATTGAGGTTCCAGTTCTCGGTGGGGCGATAGGCGGCATTGAGGATCCCGCCGTTTCCGTTGATGGTGACCGTGCCGTCATTCGTCCCATTCTCGGCGATCGGAATGTTCCCTGGATTGCCGCCATAATCACCGGCAACGACGCCATACGCGTTCTCCGCGATCATGTGCGTCTGATAGCGATAGGTAAGTGACAATGTCGCGCGCGGCGAGACTTCCCAGCTTGCCGTCAGGTCATTGCTCATCCACCGCTGGCCAAAGTAACCGCCATTGGGCGTTCCGATCGTGCCGGTTCCTTCACTGGGCATCGCAGCCGCTCCCGGAGCACCTTTTGTGGTGATCAGGGTTGGATTGGTAATGGTTTCATTGTTTGCTGTTGCCGCCGTCGTCACGCTGGTATAAGCCGTGACCGTCTGGGTTCCAGGCTGGTGGACATTCGAATACGTGAACTGATCTTCAAGGGCGAATGTCTTTGAGACTTGCCAGACGATGCCATAATCGGCAGCCATCACGTCGCGCCTTGCCTTTGAAGCGTCAGTCATCACTTGCGCACGGGTTGTCCCCGCCAGACCCTCGAAATTCTCGTAGTAGTTCGGCAGATTCATATTCGCGGCAGTGTAGCGCGCGTCGCCGTTCATCGAGACATTCTTGATGCTTGTGCTCTGGAACCGGAAGATTTCCGTCGGGTAAATAATGCGCGTAGGCTGCGAGCGCAGGTAACTGGTCATTACGTTGCAGGCGGCGTTGATCACCGGCAGGGCGCCCGGAGTGTTCGGCGCCGAAAGAATAGGAGTCGTGCCGATGCTGTTTGCATTGCAGTTGCTGGCGGAGTAGGCAACCTGGGCGTAAGAGTTTGCCAGAAGGGCAGCCTTGGTTCCGTCCGCCTCTTGCACAACGAGGCTGCTTGGGTTCACCGTCATATAGGAGTCGGCCTTGAGGTGATCGATCTCCTCTTCCATGGTGAATTTGGTACCCTGCACAGGCTTCCAATCCACGCCGAAAGTAAAATTGTCGGTGCTGTTGCGCTGCATCTCCTGGACGACCGTTGCGTAGGAACCCGCGAACTGATAGCCGCTCGGGGTCAGGCTGGGCCCTCCAAAGATGTTCTGCGAGTAGCCGGCCCGAACGGTCAACTGTGACAGCGGGAAAAGGGTGAGGTTGGTGTCCGTCATGCGGCGCACGGTGTTGTACATGAACTCCGATTGTTTTTCCTGCGGCCACGCGAGCGAACCGGTTGTCGCGCCCGTGGGCCCGATGGGAGTCGATAGCCCACTTCGGATGCCCGCATTGGCCAGTAAGTCGTAGTCGAAGTACTGCCGGTCGCGACGGAAAATACCCGAAAACTCGTATATCTTGCCTTTGTAAAAGTTCAGCTTGGCAAAGTTGTTCGGGTCGCCGCCGAAGCCGCCCGTAAAGGCCGAGAGCGAATCGAACATGGGATTCTTGTTGCCAGGCAACGCGCGCATCTCAAAGGTCTCGCCCAACATGCGGGGCCCGGAGTGCTCATTGACCATCGTGTCGTACATCGCTCCGCTTCCGGAGAGGCCGACCATGTGGCCACCCAGGTCCACGCTTTCGTGGACCGAATATCCGCTCGGCACTGCCGAGTCCGATGTACCCGGCGCGGGCTTTGGTGCGCCCGGCGTTGCGTTCTGGGCCAGAGCCATGCCTGTCGTCACTAAAAGAATGGCGACTCCGATGCCTTCGGCGATACGCCGGGTTGTTGTGAAAGACCTAGAAAGCCAAAATAACTTCTTCATATAAAGCCTCACTCAATGAAACTTGCCAATCTCAAAATCAGTACCCGCGTGCGAAGTTGACTTGAACCGCGCCGTCCGATAATTCCAGAGGGCGCGGCTCCATCCTGCCTATCGGAGAAACGCCACGTTGATGTTCGACCCATGGATGTAGGTGTGGCAGCTTGTGCAGGTCTGCAATTCGTCCGATCCCGCGCCCATCCCGTGTATCGTGGCATTGGCTACGCGGCTGTGGCACTGGTTGCAGAGCGTGTTGATGCTTGGCATGTTCAACATGCGCGCGTTCTGCGAACCGTGCGGGCTGTGGCAGCCGAGGCAGCCTTCCGCCTTTACGGGAGCGTGCTCATAGACGAACGGTCCGCGCACATCCATGTGGCACTTGGTGCAGATCGCGCTCTGGTCAGCCGCTGACTTCAGGTTGTTCGGGCCAAAGGTGCCGTGAATGTTGTGGCAGTCGCTGCACTTGACCACCCCTTCGTTCACCGGATGGTGGAACGGCATGCTTACCGCCGCCTTCACATCGGAGTGGCACTGGAAGCAGAGCCCAGGCTGCGACGCCTTCAACAGCTTCTCTTCCTTGCTGGCGTGGACGCTGTGGCAGCTGATGCAACTTACNNTTGGTGATATCTCCGCCGCCATCCACGTGGGCCTTGCCGGCGCCATGGCAGCTTTCGCAGGTGGCGCCGCTGCCGCCGTGCATCAGGGCCAACTTGGTGTGCGGATTGTCAGCGAACTTCTTGCCGATCTCGTCGTGGCAGGTGACACATGTGTCCTGGCCCACAAAATCGCCAGAAGGAGCCACTGCAGCCTTTGTATCGGCGCTTGCCGCTTTGGCGGCCGGCGCGGGGGCGCCCATGGAGGGGAGTGTCAGAAGAACAACTCCCAGCATCAACATTAAAAAAGCTCGCAGTCCCGGTCTCATTCCCGGAGCCGCACAAATCGGCGATTGCGCTACAGGCCTATCTTTATGCATGAAAAATACCGCCTTGGATGCTCTCATCGCGTCCTCCTCAAATCAATGTTCCATCGATCCGGCTGCAAAATCAGGTGCTTGCCTTGCGGTGCGCCTTCACAGCATTTGTTTCATCGGACCATTACTTTGCAGAGGCTGCGCTTGTGCGGAGCATCACTACATGCTCCGAAGATTACTTTTTTGTCATTCATCCAAGCGGTGATGTTTGTCACACACCTTAAACTCGAGGATTTCAAGCCTGATTTCTGGTGACCCTGGGCCTAAATCCTTCAAATTCCTGCAATTCCCGTGATCCGATGCCTCTTTTTGCTTATACCTATTTTCGATTCCAGGCTGGCCAAAATTGGACAGTCAAACCTCGGCTCCCAGAGGACGCAACCCTGAATCACTATGTAAATGAAGGAAAATAATCCATTTAATCTGCTAACTGCAGGAGGGTCGGTGTTGGACTCGTTTTTTGGGGGTCAACCCCGCCGTTGGCACACTCCCCCGGCGCTGCCGGCAGAAATCGGGATCAATACCCAAAGGGGGCCTTGTCGTCACGGCTCGTGATGGCGGCGCGGCATAGACGTGAGGCTCATCACATCAATTTCCACAGCCCGTGCCGCAGAATTCATTTAGAAAAAGCCTCTCTTTTCCGTAGGCCCGAAGAGAAGTTCAAGTTAACCCGATCCTTTACAGCAAGATAAGGGACCGATTACAACGGCAAAAAAGAGGTTTGAAGAGAATCGGGCGGGCAAGACAATGGCGGACTCACAGATTTCATTGGAAACTCCGACGCGGCACAGGCACGTTACCCGACAGGTTCCCGCCGGTTGCGCAGCCTGTTCGAATCGTCGCCCGGGATGGTTTTGTTCCCTTGGAAGCGCTGTTCTGGCCGACCTTGAGCTGGCCACCAGCACTATTTCGCTGCCGGCCCAGGCATCTCTGTTCAGCCAGGGCGAAGATGCCCGCTGCCTTTATCTCATTTGCAGCGGCTACCTTAAGCTCACAACGGGACGCGCCGAAGAAAAACAGATGATTGTGCGGGTTGCCGGCCCCGGCTCCATGCTCGGTCTGTACGCCGTTCTCTCTCATGGGCTTTACGAGGTTTCCGCCGAGTCGTTGACAACGGCCCAGTTGCGGCCGGTCGAGCGGGAAAGATTCCTCAATTTCCTGCGCAGCCACAAGGAAGCGCAGATGCGCGCCGTACAGTGCATTTGCCAGGAATACCGCTTCGCGCTACAGGACGCCTGCCGCATCGCCCTCGCTGAGACCGTTGCCGCCCGGCTGGGAAGGCTGCTGCTGGAACTCGCCCACCAGATCGGCGAGCATCTCGACGCCGGCGAATTTCGCTTCCCGCTGCTGCTCACCCACGAAGAGATGGCGTCCATGACATGCACCACGCGCGAAACCGTCACGCGCACGCTTGGCCAGTTTCGCAAGGATGGCTGGATCTCGATCGAGGACTCACTCGTCACCCTGCATCATCCCGAACGGCTGCAGACTCTGGCCTAGAATTCCGCGCCCCGCCGGTGCTTTCCC
>PLST01000212.1:0-5675 GCA_003164255.1 Acidobacteriaceae bacterium
CGAATTACTGAACCTTGGGGCGTTTTGCGTTACTGATCCCGCGGGGCCAAATATGCGACAGCAATCGGGGCAACCGATAACGGGATCAAACGGAAATACGTCGTTCCTAACTGCTGCCAGCCGAATCTTTTGAGCAACTTCTTGCCGGCCCCGTTCGGGTGACTTCCGGATCGGTCACACCCTGGAAGAGTCGAACGGATATCCAGAAAGATATCAGAAGGAATCGTGTGGGATTTCAGGGGCGAAGCCCTTCGCTAGACGGAATCTTCTTGTCTTTAGAACCTATCCATTGGAATTCTGCGCATCTTTGGCAGAATATTTTGTGAGGGGTACGCGAAAGCCAATATCCATGCGCCTTCGAGGCCAATTTGATGAAGGCTCCAACTTTTCGTTTTTGGACGCCTTTTTGGTTCCGGCTAGCCGGGTCAGGAAGCAAAAGCACAAGGTGACTTCGGTTTGTGAGCGACATAAGAAAAAGGCGGCAGTTCGTATTCGCAACTCCCGCGATCTGCTCAGGAAATATCTTCCTTGGCAGGCATGCACAACGACTGATTTCCTGTCTCCGAGCGACGCTATCAAAAGATGTTTGGACCAGTTCGTTTAGCGCCGTAGAGCGCCAGGTCTGCCACTTTATAGAGACTTTCCTCCGTGTTGCCGTCATCAGGAAATATGGCAGCTCCGATACTGCACCTGGCCGTCAGATTGGTGTCCTTGTAGGGTATCCCGGCGGTGAAACTGTCGAAGATTCGTCTGCAAATTACTTCGATCCCAGCTTTGTCGTGAGCGGAAACCACTAGGATGCCGAATTCATCGCCGCCTAGGCGAGCCGCGCAATCGGATTCTCTTACCGCCGCCCGCAGCCGTGTTGCAGTTTCGATCAACACTACATCCCCTGCGTCATGGCCGAACTCGTCGTTGATCCGCTTGAAGCGGTCAAGGTCAATTAACAGCAGCCCGAAGGACTCGCGATGGCGGTGNNAGCATGTCGTGGTAAGCGATCTCTTCGAGACGGCGTTGGCTTTCGTTCAACTCAACCGTTCGTTCGGCGACCTGCCGCTCCAGGAGTTCTTTGTTAGCCACCAAGGCCCGCACACGAAACCGCCATAGAGCGCGCGCCATGAGAAACGCTGCCACCAGGCAGGATGCGATAAACCACCAGGATTGCCACCAGGGCGGCTTGACGGAGAAGGCAAACTGCGCCGGAACCGGACTCCATGCGCCGTTCGGCCCCGCGGCCATTACCTCGAAGACATATTGCCCCGCGGGAAGCCCGGCATAATGGACGTCTCTTTCGCGGGTCTCATTCCATCCGTTCTCATAACCTTGCAAGCGGTATCGGAAACGAGTGCGGGTTTCGGATGAGTAGCTCAAGGCACTGAATTGAAATAGGAGAGAGCTCTGCCTATGCGGCAATATCGGTCGATCTCCGGCCTGAAACTCTTGCGAGCCTCCCTTGATCGATGTCAGCACGGCAGGCGGCGGAGAATTGGGAATCGGATAGGCCGGTGAGGTATAGCGCGAGAGCCCACGGGAGGTTCCGACCCAAACGTTATCTTTCCGGTCGACGTACAAGGCGCGATCGTCGCCATCATTCCAGATCAATCCGTCTTCGATGCCGTACTGACGCAAGCGGTCGTGTGCCAGCACGTTGACACCGTTGTCCGTGGAGGTCCAAAGCCGTCCGTCCCGATCGAACGCGAGTGCGTAGACCAGATCGGAGGAAAGGCCGTCCCGCTGGGTGAAGTGGGTTGTTTGAACCCGCTCGCCGTCGAGCCGAAGGCCAGTAATGCCGAGGGCATCGCGATAGGAAAGCCAGATTGCGCCCTTTCCCTGTGCGATCGCATTCAAAGTTCCAGACTTGAGTCCATCGCCTTTGGTGAAGACTCTCCAGCGGCTGCCATCGAAACGGGCCAGACCGGCTGACGTGGCAATCCAAACGACACCGCCTTCGTCTACCAGTACATCGCGGAACAGCGTCGATTCGGAAATGCTTGGGATGTCCATGTGCTCAAATTTCAGTTTGCCGGTGGCGTTGAGCGGCGCTAGGCTGCGGAAGCACCCCCCAGCTCCTACGGCCCAAAGCCGGCCTTGCCGGTCGAAAGCAATCTGAGCGACGTGCGTCGTCATCAATCCCGATGCGGCTCCGTAGGTCCGCAATAGGATGCCACCTTTGCTGAAGCGGATGATCCCGCTATTGTGAGTCCCAACGAAAATATCTCCTCCCGGCCCCTCCACAATAGCCAGAACCCGATCACCAGCCAGCTCGTTGTGGCTGGTCGATGAGCGTATGACTCTGCCGTCCGGTCCAAGGATGCTGAGCCCACTGCTGGTGCCAACCCACACCTGCCCTGCGCGATCCACTAAGATCGCCCAGATGATGTTGTCCACCAGTCCGTCCTCCTTTTTCCAGGAGAGCCATTCGCCCTGGCCCAGGCGGCGTATGAGGCCACCTCCACTCGTTCCCAGCCACAGCGATTCTTCGCGATCGAGGAGAACAGGGCCCACGGCATCTGCCGGAAGTCCATGCTGGGAGTCGATCAGGGTTCGATTGGCTCCCTCCAAAACCACCTCCCCGGAATCGCTCGAAACATACAGGCGGCCGTGGCCGTCGGCATAGAGGTGGCTGGACGGTGCGTGTGGAATGCCGGCGGAACGGTTCACGAACCGCGGCTGTCCTTGACCAAGCTCGAACAGTTGGGTCGCACTTCTTACCCAGAAATTGCCCAGGCTATCCTGGGCGAAAGCATCCCAATCGTCAACCGGCAAACCGGCGGACGATCCAATTGGTTCTGCCCTGTCTCCCTCCAGACGCCATACGTCGCCCTCTTTGCCAAACCACACATCCGTGCCGCTTACCAACAAGCCGCCAATCGAACCGGACACCACCTCGCTGAAGCGATACGATCGCGCGCCGTCCGGTATGCCGAGGACAATCCCGGAGTGATGCTCCAGATACATCCGGCCAAAGCGATCAAATGCGATTGCATGGAATTCTCCTTGCTCGCCCACATCCACCGCCTTGAACTGTGTTCCGGCCTGACGCGCTATCCCACTCTGCGTTGCCACCCAGAGAATGCCATCCGGTGATTCGGCGAGGCTATGAATTTCGGTGTTCGGTAAGCCCTCCGCACGGCCAAAGTGGCTGAATTCGCTGCCGTCATAGCGGAAGAGACCGTTATCTGTGCCGGCCCAAATATAACCGGTTCGATCCTGCAGAAGACAGTTGATCGCCAGATTGGACAAACCTTCGGCGGAACCGTATTGTCGGAACGTGAATCGCTGAGCCCATAGATTCGTCAACGGGCATAGCACCCATATTATCCAGAGACAAGCCACCCTGAGGTGCGCGAATGAGATCATGGTTCCTCAATTCTCCCTATCGGCATCCTGGGATACTTTCTCTAAGACTCATACGATGACGCGATGTCAGATTTCCAGCCTCGCAAACGTCGGCAGTGCTGGCTGCCCGTCCCAAGTGATCGCAGCATTTCAACCAACTCGGGGTGGAATTGATTCCAGCCAGATTCCTGCAACAAATGCTACCAGAAAACCAAAATTCTAATTAACTACACTATTTTCTGGCTGTTACAGCTTCTCTCCAGGATTACTCCCCTAATGTCGGCTTCTCGGATGTGATCGTGAAGCGTTCGGGCGGTTGCGGTTCGGCGATCGCACGTTCGGCGGATGGCGTCAGGGTAGTAGAGCAGGGGCTGAACAGGTTGCGGAAAGAGGTGCGTTTTCGTGTTCAGGTCGAAAAAAACATCCCTCGGGGGCTAAAGCCCACATTGATTTTGAGTCAGTTGCGGCGCAGCTGAAGCCGCGCCCTTTCAAAACATCGCGGCCATGAGAGTTTTTCCGCAACCTGTGAAGCCCGACGTTGATTTTGCGGCTTGTCCAGCCGGGCAGTTCCTTTTGCGGCAGGAGTAAACTCGTGCCCTGATACAAACCACTTCGTCAATGGAGTTTTTCCTCAACCTGTGGAGCCCGGCTGAATCGGAGGGGCTTTTCGTGAGGCTGAAGCCGTGCCCTTGTTACAAGGCCCGCATTGGTTTGGGGATTTTGTCGCTGGTGGGACCGGAGATTCTCCGGGGGCGTGATCGAAGGATCCGTGGCTAAAGCCGGGTTCATTAGGGGTCCGCATTCAGGGGCATGAATGCCCCTGCTCCCTCCGGGAAAACCGAATGCGCCGCCCACCCATCGCAAAAGGCGCGATGGATGGGGCACAGGGCCAGGATGACAGCACATTTATTTGCGGGTGGATTTGGTTTGCATAGAATTTGGGTATTTTTCGGTAGGCTTGATTTAGAACCAACGAAATGAAGCGAAGTGAAGAAGAAACGGGAGGGCTGATGATGGCCCTCCTTTTTAATTACGCAGGCCATCTCCGCGGCGCGTGCGCAGGGGAGACGAAATCCGGCAATCATCAATCATCACTGGCAATATTACTGACGATTCGTTTTCGGGGCGGTTCCGGTGCGGAGCTGACTCATGCTGCTCTCATGCGGGCACGAATGTTCGTGGGGCGTGGCCGGGTTCGAAACTGCGGGACTTTGGGAACGAGGGCGCAGCTTCTAGCTTCTAGCCTCTGGCTTTGAGTCGGTTTGTTGGGTGGTATCCCCGGTCCCCGAATGCTAGGGACCGGGGGCACCCGGCAGCGAAGATCGCCGAGGTGAGGAGCAGGATGAGACGGTCGCGCAGGGTTGGCGCGGAGATGTTGAAGCAGAGAAAACCATCTGTGCAGATTTGATCAGACCTTGCGGGGGGGGGCACGGGATAATTTTGTTCGCGTCGTGCCGAAGGTTTCTCTCCGTCTAGTGTGATGCGATTCTCTTTGCGGGGCAGGCACGACAGAACGAGGAGACTTTTCTCATGCGACTATTCCGCCGTGCACGTTGGCTTCTGTTGGCGCTTCTGATTTCTGTTTTTCCCGCTTTTTTGCATGCACAAATCGTCATCAGTGTGGGTTTCGCTCCGCCCGAACTGCCTGTTTATGAACAGCCCTTCTGCCCCCAGGCCAACTGGATGTGGGTTCCCGGCTACTGGGCCTATGGCGAAGGGGACTACTACTGGGTTCCGGGCGCTTGGGTTCAGGCACCCTATGAGGGTGCCCTGTGGACGCCCTACTACTGGGACTGGTACGGCGGTCGATACAGGTTCCATCGGGGCTACTGGGGCCGCCACGTAGGCTACTACGGCGGCGTGGACTACGGCTTTGGGTACGGGGGCATTGGTTTTACGGGAGGAGAATGGCGCGGCAACGAGTTTGCGTACAACACCGCGGTCATGCGTGTGAATGAGCGCGTGATTCACACCA
This sequence comes from Acidobacteriaceae bacterium, assembly GCA_003164255.1. Taxonomy (GTDB): domain Bacteria; phylum Acidobacteriota; class Terriglobia; order Terriglobales; family Acidobacteriaceae; genus Telmatobacter. The sequence goes on from PLST01000212.1 coordinate 5,315, forward strand.
CCTACAACGACCCGGCGAGTGTGCAGAGAAACACAATCGCCAACCGGAGCCGCGTTTCTTATAGCGGCGGTCCGGGCGGGATTCAGCACGCTGCCACCCCGGGGGAGCGGGTTGCCGATCGCGATCAGCACACGGCTCCGACAAGTCTCCAGACACATCATGAGGAGACTGCAAAGGCCGACAAGTCAGCGTATGCCAAGGCGAATGGCGGACACCCACAGAACGCGGTTGCCGCCAAGCCGCTGGGCGAGGAAAAGCACGTCGCGGCGGCTGCGCCGAAGACAGAGGCAAGGCCGGAGACAAGAACTGCGCCGAAGGCTGAGGCCAGGCCAGAGGCAAGAACTGCGCCGAAGGCTGAGGC
>PLST01000212.1:5712-9736 GCA_003164255.1 Acidobacteriaceae bacterium
CAGCAGCATGCCGCACCGGAGAAGGAATCCAATCCAAGGGGCATTTAGCGCTGAAACCTGGTTTTGAAAGACAGAGGCCCACGGTCAGCCGTGGGCCTCTGCACATTCCAGAGAGGGCGAGCCGGATGCCTAGGTGCACGATGAGAAGGAGGCCGGCTTGGAAGGCAGGCCGGAGCTTGCGGTGACACGTTGATTGAATTGAGAACGGAATGAGGATGCCCCAGCGACGGAGATTGTCGCTGGGGCGTTTTTTGTTTTTTGGGGGAGTGCGGGGACGGGGATTGTTCGATCCCCGGTCCCCAAAGGCGAGGGACCGGGGGCACCCGGCTTTGAGTCAGTTTGGTGGGTGGTATCCCCGGTTCCCCGGTGCCCCGGCCGTGCCCTTATTACAAAACAGAGTTTCAGCGGGGTTTCGTAACGGCCTAGAGAGCGGAGGGTTGTCGCCATCCGGGGTACACCAGTTAGACTACCGACACCCCGCGGATTTGTCGGAATTCGGGATGGGAACCTGGAGGGAATTGACGATGGCCACGATCAATGTCAATGGCGAGCGCCGAGAGGTGCAGGCGCCGGGCGACACGCCGCTTCTTTATGTATTGCGCAACGATCTCCATCTGGTCGGTCCACAGTTTGGGTGCGGCCTGGCTCAATGCGGCGCTTGCTCGGTGCTGATCGACGGCAAGGAAATCCGATCCTGCATCACGGCGCTTTCGGATGTGACTCCCAACCAGGAGATCACAACGCTGGAAGGATTGCCGGCGAGGTGGGCAAAGCAAAAAGGACTCTCCGCTGAAGAAGCGAAGACCACGCTCCACCCCGTTCAGCAGGCATGGATCGAGGAGCAGACTCCGCAGTGCGGCTTCTGCCAGAACGGCATGATCATCAAGGCAACAGAGCTGCTCGAAAGCACTCCCAATCCATCTCTGCAACAAATCAAGGAAGCGTACACAACTTCCGGCGTGTCACCTAATCTTTGCCGCTGTGGAACCTACGCCGCGATCATCGAAGCCGTGCAACACGCTGCCACGCTGATGGCAAAGGGGAGGTAAGCGATGCCGACGAAGAGCAACAGCAGTACCAATGTGTATGGAGCGACCCTAACGCGCCGCCAGTTTGTGAAGGCGGGCGGAATGCTTGCCGTGAGCATCAGCGTCGCCGGCGCCGCGGCGTGGAAGGCCGATCCAGTGAAGGGAGCAGTTGCGAAGAATTCGCTCGATCCGGCGCTGCTGAACTCATGGCTGGAAATTCATCCCGACAACACCGTGCTGATTCGGACGGGCAAGAGCGATTTCGGGCAGGGCTCGGTGTATACCGCTTACCGCCAGATTGTGGCCGAAGAGTTGAGCATGCCCTTCGAGGCGATCACCACGGTCGTGTGCGGAGATACGGATCGCACACCCGACGGCGGCGGCTCCTTCGGTTTCCTAGTGGATGGAACGCCCAACCTCCGCAAAGTGGCTGCGTACACTTATCAAGCGCTGCTCGATCTTGCTGCAAGGCAACTTGGCGCGGAGAAAGACAAGCTGTCTGCGAAGGACGGCGTCTTCTCCGGCGGTGGCAAGAGCATCTCCTACGGCGACCTCATCAAAGATCAGCAGTTGAACCTTACGATTCCCGTCGAGGGTGACCTGACCAGCATTATTGGCCTCACTGTCACGGGGAATCCCCCCATGAAGCCGGTCAGCCAGTACAGCGTCATCGGCAAGTCTTTCCCCAGTTCCGCCGTTCGATTGAAAGTGACGGGCAAAGCCAACTGGGCCACCGATGTGCGTCTTCCCGGCATGCTTCATGGGCGCACTGTGCATCCAAAGACGCTGGGTTCAACGCTCATCTCCGCAGGCAAGGTGGACAAGACCAAGTATCCGAATTCACAAGTCATCGTCAAAGGCAATCTGGTTGGCGTGGTCGCTCCCACCGAGTGGGAGGCGATCCAGGCCGCGATGCAGGTAGCCGATGGAACCAAGTGGACCGATTGGAAGGGACTGCCCCCGAGCACAAAGCTGTTCGACCATCTCCGCAACGACGCCGATTGGAAATCAGCGCCCGTTTTGAAAAGCGGTGCGACGAAGGGAGATGTAGGCCCGGCGCTCGCATCCGCGCAGAAGAAGCTGAAGGCCACGTATCAAATGTCGTACTTGAAGCACATGCCCATCGGTCCAACCATGGCTGTGGGTGATGTGCAAACCGATGGAATGGTGCACATCCATACTCACAATCAGAATCCCCAGGAACTCCGCGGACAGATTGCCAGAATGCTGGGCACAACGATCGACAAAGTCGTCGTGCATATCTATCCCGGCCCCGGTCACTACGGAAGATCGAACGGCGGNNTCTCCGATGTCGAGTTGGCCGTCGGCGATGATGGCAAGCTGACTGCTTACCAGATTGACCACTTCATGCCGGCCGGGCAGGACGATCGGCTGGTTGGCGCCATCATCGCCGGGCTGCCCACCCAGGCCGCACCGGCTCCCCACGGCGACTTCGTCTCCACAACAGCGAATGACATTGAGGACCCCTGGACCTATGGTGAAGCGGCCAATGTGATCGAGCGAGGCCATGGCACGTTCCAGGTGGGCCAACAAGCCTCGCCCCTCAACGCCGGCCTTCGCGATCACAGCATGCGCACGCCGTCGCAGTTCCAGCAGAACTATCCGCGGGAGCTCGCAATCAGTGAAGCCGCGGCCCTGGCGGGTGTCGACGCCATTCAATTCAGAATCGACAATACAAAAGAAGAGCGCGCCGCCGGGGTGCTCAAGGCAGCGCGCGAAGCTTCCGGCTGGGACACCCGGCCATCCCCGCGCCCGGGCGCCACCTCTTCTGGTTCAACGCCGGTTCGCGGCCGCGGTGTCTCACTGATGCTGCGCTCGGGAACCTACTGGGTCTGCGTTTGCCACATCGCCGTTACTCCCGAAACTGGCGCTATCGCGGTCGAAAAATGTACCGTCGCCGTCGATCCCGGCATCGTCGTCAACCCAGCGCAGCTGAAACGGCAGGTTATGGGTGGCGCCCTGATGGGAGTGAGCATTGCGCTGCTCGAAGAGCTCACATTTGACGAGAGCGGCATCACGCAGAATGACTGGATGACCTATCCCATCCTCACCATGGCCGACATACCTGAGGTCAAAGTTGAGCTGGTTCACAACCCGGGCGTCGGTCAATACGGCGGAGGGTCAGAGGCAGCCAACGCGCTCGCAGCGCCGGCCATCGCAGCCGCCTTCCACGACGCAACCGGAAAGGTGATACGGCGTCTGCCCATGAAGCCCGCCTACGTGCAGGCCGCTTTGAGAGGTTAATCGAACGTCGGAATTGGGCGCGCGGGTTCGCGCTGGGGTTGGAGTAGAAAGGCGCATGCAGTGTTTTGGCGTGGTGGAGTATTCAAGAAATGGAATGGGTGAGCCACCTGCCACGCGACCCGCTCATCGCGATATATAAAGCCGCGATGAACGGTGCACAGCTTTTCGAGCGCCGGTTCTCTAGGCACGTCGCGATTCCCAGTTGTTGATGGCGGGCCAGCCCGCCTTCAACCGGCTCGGGTATCGCCGCCGTAGTGCGGTGGAATGAAGGAACGCGCGTCCTGGTTCAGGAACTGGCGAACTTGTCGGCGGCGGCTACGAGGGCGCGGGAATTGGGCGGGTCGAACGCGCTATGGCCGCTGTCGGGCGTGATGACCAGTTCGGCTTCAGGCCATGCACGATGCAGCGCCCAGGCGCTCTCGATGGGACAGACCACATCGTAGCGGCCCTGCACGATCACGGCGGGGATGTTGCGAATGGGACCGACGTTGCGCAACAACTGATCGTCGGTTTCAAGAAAACCGCGGTTGATAAAGTAGTGGGCCTCGATGCGCGCGAAGGCCAGGGCGAACTCGTCCTCTTCATAGTGGCCGGCGAAGGAGGCATCGGGCAGCAGCTTGGAGGTGGCGCCTTCCCATCCGCTCCAGATCTTGGCGGCGGCGAGACGCACGTCAGCGACGTCGCTGGTCAGAAGGCTGTAGTAGGCAGTGAGCAGATCGCCGAGCTCCGCC
>PLST01000472.1:0-508 GCA_003164255.1 Acidobacteriaceae bacterium
ACCAAAATTTCCCCACCCACGGCCCCTTCCGTGGGCTTTATTTCGTTAGGCTGCCCCAAAAACCTCATCGACTCCGAGGTCATGATGGGCCTGCTCGATCGCGCCGGCGCACGCCTCACCGCGCACCCGGAAGAAGCCGAAATCCTCGTTGTCAACACCTGCAGCTTTATCGATACGGCCAAGCAGGAGTCGGTCGACACCATCCTGGAGATGGCCCGCTTCAAAACCTCCGGCTCCGCCCGCAAACTCATCGTCGCCGGCTGCCTTGTCGAGCGCTACCGCGACGAAATCAAAAAGAACATTCCCGAAGTGGATGCGGTCGTGGGCACCGGTGAACTCGAGTCCATCCTCCAGGCCGCCGGCCTCACCATGCCCGAAGCCGCCGTTTCCGCATCGCCCTTCAATATCCTCTCCGGCGCCGCAGCGGAGACTCGGCCGGGAAAAGAAGCGCAGGCGGGCACGCACAAGGCGCATGATCCTGAACTCGTCCAAAACGAGAACAGCCCGA
>PLST01000472.1:537-6064 GCA_003164255.1 Acidobacteriaceae bacterium
ATCGCCGAGGGCTGCGATCACCCCTGCACCTTCTGTGTCATCCCCAACCTGCGCGGCAAATTTCGCTCCCGCCGCTTCGAATCCGTAGTCGCCGAGGCGCGGCAGCTTGTCGCTCGCGGCGTGGAAGAGATCACACTCATCGGCCAGGACACCACCTGCTACGGCGANNATGGCCTCCGCTGGCTGCGCTTTCTTTACGCATATCCGAACCGCATCACAGGCCGGCTGCTCGAGACGATTGCCAGGCACGACAACATCTGCAAGTATCTCGACGTGCCGCTGCAACATGCTTCGCCCTCAGTGCTGAAGACAATGAAGCGCGGAGCCGGCGCGGAGATTTTTCTCAAGACGCTTGAGAAGGTCCGCGCAGCAGTTCCTGGCATCGCCCTCCGCACCAGCTTCATCGTCGGATTCCCAGGAGAATCCACTGAAGACCTGACCATCCTCGAAGACTTCATCACGGAAGCAAAGTTCGACTGGCTCGGTGTCTTCGGCTATTCCGATGAAGAAGGCTCAGCTGCATTTCCGCTCGAGGGCAAGCTCCCCAAACGCACCATCGAGGCGCGCAAGAAGCGGGTGATGAAGCTGCAGCAGAAGATCTCAAAGCGCGCCAAGCAGCAGTGGGTTGGGCGCGAGCTTTTGCTGCTGGCCGAAGGCGAGAGCGAGGAGACGCCGCTCCTGTGGGAAGGCCGCACCGAGTTCCACGCGCCGGAAATCGATGGCAAGGTCTACATCAACGACTTCGGAGAGCTTGATGCTCCGGTAGCGGGACGGTTTTACCGGGCCGAGATTACCGAGGCGCACGACTACGATCTTGTTGCTAGGATTGTCTCCGAGGCCGTCTAGTCCCTGGCCCCTGTTCCCAGTTCCCCGACCCGCGATCCGCTCAAACCAGCCAGCCGACGACAAGCTGGCCCGCGAAGCGAGCACCTTGTATAGGCTCGTTCACGGCCCGCTGCCAAGCGGCGGCGCGGAGCACCGCGTAGAACGCTGACTTCGACGGCGTTAGTGAATCAGTCGGCCGGTTTCGGTGGGGAAGTGTAGCCCCGAAGGTCTCCGGCATCTTCCCGGATCGGCCTCAGGAGGAGCAGCTCTTCCACGACATATCCGGCGAACGTTCCATCGGAGAACGTCACGAGGATGCCGTCAGGATGGTCCGCTTCAACCTTGAGGACGCTGATGGTCGGAACCTTGGCGTTCAATCTGGCACTCACTTTCAGCGACAATTTGTGAAGCGTACACCTCAGCCAGCCTGCCCAGTGTTCAATTCTGCACACGCTTCGACCGCAACGTAAAACTCCCTCATCAGAGCATAGGGGCGAGGGGTTCAGGCGCCTTTTTATCTTGGCCTTTCGGCTGTCCCATGCTCGACTTGGATGAATGCAAATTGGCCGGCAGGGGGGCGGCGCGGAGCCTGCGCGAGCCTGGCGGCCGGCTAAAGCCTGGAAGCGCGATCTAACAAGCGGGCGAGCTGCGCGAGGGAGGCGGGGAAGTCTGGCTCCGATAGTGTTCGGCGCTTTCCCGGACCGGCCTCATGGGGAGCAGCTCTCCCGAGCTAAATCCGGCAATCGTCCCGTCGGAGAACGTCACAAGGATGCCGTCCGGGTAGTCTATCTGAACCTTGAGGATATAGATGGCGGTGCCGTTGATGTTCATTTTGACACTCGCTTTCAGAGACATTTTGTGAAGCGTACTGCGCAGCTGGTCTGCTGACTGTTCAATTTTGCACACTGTTGGACCGGCGTCGTACAACTCCCGCGTCAGAGCATTGAGCCGCGGTCGAGCAGGCGGGCGAGTTGCCGGGTGCCCCCGGTCCCTTGCATTTGGGGACCGGGGATAGCAAACCCACCATCCCACCAACTCGAGCCTGAAAGCTGGAAGCCGTACCTANNGATGCCGACGACCGCGTCTGCAGCGGGCATGCCGCGGGTTCCCCAACGGCTGTAGCCGAATCCGTCGATCGCGGCCATGTAGGCGACGGGGACATTGCCCAATCCGTTAATGATGGAGTAGCGGGAGCTGCCGCTCTTGCCGGAGTTGCCGAGGAACTCGAGGATGACGGCGGTGAAGAGGGCATATGATGCGCCCGCGGTGAACAGAAAGAGAGTGGTGCTGAGATAGTACGTGGCGGGATGCAGGGGTCCGACCCAGAGGATGATGAGCGTGCACTCGTTGACGAGGCAGACGGACAGATAAGTAATAGACGCGCGCTTGGTGGCCGGAAGGAGTCCTGCGGAAAAGGCTCCGGCGGCAGCCAGAGCTGCTCCGCCGAGACCGTTGAGCCAGGCAACATTTGTGCCGTTGACGCCGTAGTCGGCAGCCAGGCCGGGCAACAGGCCGATGGCCGCGCCGCTGCCCATGGGAAAAACCATGCATGCGATGTAGGGCACGGCCTTCCAGCGGAAGAAGGTGTCTTTGAACTCGCGGCCGATGCGGGCGAAGATCTGGCTGGCGCCGTCGGCGGCGATTTTTTCCTGGCTTGGCGCGGCGAAGGCGAACACGGCCGGCAGGGCGATCATGGCGGCGATGACCCAGCCGAGCGAGCCCTGCGGGATGCGCTTGCCAAGCGAGACGATGACGAACAGGGCAACTGCACCGAGGCCCATCGATCCGCCCTGCCAGAAACTGGCAGCACGGCGGCGCGCGGCCTCAGTGCGGAGAGTGCCCATGATGCCTCCGCCGGCGGAGATGACCAACTGCCCCAGGCACGCGCTGAGGAAGAGAAGAGCTACCGCAGTGGGCGAGGCCAGGCTGGGCCGATAAAACGTGACGACCATGGCCCCAGCGGCGGCGGTAGCGCCAAGCATCACCCAGGTTTTGCGTTCGACAAAGAAATCGGTGAGTGGGCTCCAGAGGAAGTAGATCGCGGTGGGCAGCGTGAGGAGCGAAATGATGCCGGAGCTCTGCGCCATGCCCACGCCCTGTCGCGTGAGAAGGAAGGAAAGGCCGCCATTGATGAGGCCGCTGGCAATGACCGCCATAGGCACGCCGATGAGGGCGAAGATCCAGGCGCGCTCGCGCGAGGATTTTGGCGGAAACAAGGGACCCGGCATCCAGACCTCCTGGGTGGTGCTGCGAAAGCTATGGATTGAAGTGGGCCCGGTGTGGGGATGGGGAACGAGCTTGATTTACGTTACACGAAAAAAGCGGGTTCTAGGGGTTGGGAACTGGGGGACCGGAAAAGCACGAAGGAAAATTGGCCCTTTCCCACACGGGATTTGGCGTGGGCCGCGTTGCCACTCGGTCTTGCCCCCGGCTCTTTTATCATTGCTCTGCCCCAGGCTCCAGGCATCTCTGGCCGCAGAACGGCCATCGGAGACTTATATGACCATGGAACGATTCGTCTGCTTACTCTTCGCCCTCGTGCTGGCTGCTCGAGCCTGCGCCCCTGCCCAGGATTCGATGCCCTCGCAAAACTCTGCGCCCTCGCAGGGCATCCGTATCGCCGTCGTGGTCGACGCAAAGTCGGGCCAACCGGTTGCCGGCCTCATGCAGCAGGACTTTACCGTTCTGGATAACAAAACCCCGCGGCCCATTACGTCGTTCAGAGTCGTCAACGCTGCCAGCGAACCCGTCCACGTGATCCTGCTGGTCGACGCCGTCAACATGCCTTACCAGGCGCTCGCTTACACTCGGCAGGGCATCGAAGAATTCTTGAAAGCCAACGAAGGCAAGCTCGCTTATCCAACCACCCTCGCCGTCCTCACGGATCAAGGAGCGAAAATCGTCCAGGATTTCTCCAGCGATGGCAATGCGCTCAATGACATCTTCCACAGCCAGCAGATCGGCTTGCGACAAATCACTCGCACTTCCGAGTGGGGCGGAATCGAGCGCCTGCAGATCTCCCTTGAAGCCTTCCACCAGCTTGCCGCCTTTGCCGCCAAGAACCCCGGCAGAAAAGTTGTCATCTGGATCTCGCCCGGCTGGCCCCTGATCTCAGGTCCGAATGTCGACCTCAGCACGCGGGACGCGAAGCAAATTTTCAACGACGTCGTCTCAATCTCGAATCAACTCCGGCAGGACAACCTCACGCTCTATAACGTGAACCCGTGGGGCGCTAATGAGTCGCTTGCACGCGCAGACTACTATCAATCCTTCCTTAAAGCCCCCGCCAATGCCAACAACGTTGAACCCGGAGCCCTGGGCCTCCAGGTTCTGGCCGTCCACTCCGGTGGACTCGCCATCGAATCCAACAGTGACGTGGCGGGCAACATTGAAACATGTCTCAATGAATTTCGATCGTGGTATGAGATCGAATTCGATCCCCTCCCCGCCGACAGGCCCAATGAGTACCACCACATCGAGGTCCGGCTCGACCAGCGCACCTTGACTGCGCACACAACCGACGGCTACTACGCCAACCCGAAGGTGCTCCAGCCGTAGCGCTAGGCCCGCTCTTTCCCAATCAATCGAATTCCTGCACAAAGAATCTGCTTCTTGCGCAAAAAAAGCGGGATGGTCTTGGTTGAGACCATCCCGATCAGGAGGCAATCACTTGGGCAGCCGCCTCTATTTCGATAACTGGTCGAGGGCGAGGTTGAGCGAGAGGACGTTGACTCTTGGCTCGCCGAAGAGGCCGAGGTCGCGCGGAGAGATGTGCGTGGCAATGAGAGCGCGGACCTGATCGACCGGGAGGTTGCGAGCCTGGGCGACGCGCGGGGCCTGGTAGTAGGCGTTGTCAGGAGTGATGTCGGGGTCGAGGCCAGACCCGGAGTAGGTGACCATGTCGATGGGGACGGGCTTGCCGGGATTCTTGGCGGCCGCGGCGTCGATATCGCCCTGGATGCGCGCGACGAGCTTGGCATTGGATTGCGCGAGGTTGGTTCCACCGGAGGAGGTGGCGTCGTATCCATTGCCGGCGGCGGAGGGGCGGGGATGGAAGTAGCGGTCGGAGGTAAAGCTCTGCGCCAGGAGTTCGGAGCCGATGATCTGGCCGTCCTTGAGGATGAGGCTTCCGGCGGCCTTGTGAGGAAACAGCGCCATGGCGAATCCGGTGACGATGAGGGGATAGATAATGCCGAGCAGAACGGCCGTGACGAGAGTGAAGAGAATGGAAGTGCGGACGATGGAGTGACGGGCGGGCGCGGTTTGCTGGCCGCTGAGGTGTTCCGATTCTTTGTCGATCAGAGTTGATCCCGACATGGAGTGCATGTGAATCTCCTTTTTCTTGCAGGGGCTAAAGCCCCGAATCTTTTGAGCCTGTGATGCACAGGCTAAGGCCCGTACCCTTCAGCCGCACGTTCCTACGCCATGTGCAGCGCTACGAGGCAAAGGTCAATGGCCTTGATGCCGATGAAGGGCACGATGATGCCTCCAACTCCGTAGATGAGCAGGTTGTTGCGCAAAAGTATTTCAGCGGCCTTGGGCTCGTACTTCACGCCTTTGAGGGCCAGCGGGATGAGCGCCACAATAATAATGGCGTTGAAGATGACCGCAGAGAGAATGGCGGACTGCGGCGAATGCAGATACATGATGTTGAGCACGCCAAGGACGGGAAAGACTCCGGCGAACATGGCGGGGATGATGG
>PLST01000382.1 GCA_003164255.1 Acidobacteriaceae bacterium
GGAGTGCTAGAATTCTCCCACCCCTTGATGCCTATGCCCGACCTTTCCCATGAGCCCCAAACGACGCTGGAAGTAGCCAACCCCGGCCGTGCGCCCGAGAGCGTTCCGATTACGCAATCTCCCTTCCTGATTGGCCGTGGCGCTGAGACGGGCAACCACCTGCAGCTCGACGACCGGCGTATTTCGCGCCGCTGCGCGGCCATTGTGCACGCAGACGGGGCTTACTGGCTCGAAGATCGCGGTCACCGGCTGGGCATTTTTGTGAACGGCGAGCGGATCGACCGCAGCGTCTTGAAGGACGGCGACCTGATTCAATTCGGCCTGGACGATTGCTGCGAGATCAGGTTTCATACGGCAGCCGCCACGGCCGAGCTTGAAGGCATGCTGACCCGCATCGGCAGCCTGCCGGCCATTGGGAAGATGCCGGACGCGGGCCTGAGCAAGCTGAATCTGCTGCTGGAGGCAACATCGCTGCTGCACTCGCAGCTTCCGCTCGACGCGGTGCTGAGCACCATGCTGGATCACGCGATTTCCATCACACACGCCGACCGGGGACTGCTGATGGAGCCGGACACGGACAATGCGCTGAAGGTGCGGCTGGCACGCAACAACAAGAGCGAGAATATTCCACTGGACGCGCTCAAGCCGAGCCAGACGGCGCTGAAACAGGCGCTGGACCGCCAGGCGGCGGTGATTACGGGCGACCTGAACCTGGCGGACATCGACCTGAAGGGCGCCGAGAGCATCATGATCCAGAACCTTCGCTCGGTGGTGGCGATTCCGCTCTACTCCATGCCACGGGCCAACGCAGAGCAGTCGGAGGCTATGAAGCGGGGCCAACTGCTGGGCGCCGTTTACCTGGATTCGCGCAAGACCTCGGCATTCTCCGATGTGGACCGGCAGATATTGGATGTGCTGGGCGTAGAGGCCGCGAGCATTCTGGACAATGCGCGGCTGGTGGAGCGGGAGCGCGAACGGCAAAAGATGGAGCAGGAGCTGAACATTGCGCGCGACATCCAGCAGGCGCTGCTGCCGCGCGGGCTGAGAGACTTTCCGCACCTGGCTGTTACCGGCGTGAACTATCCGTGCCTGGATGTGGGCGGCGACTATTTTGACGTGTTCCCTATCGACGAAAACCGCACGGCGTTTCTGATTGCCGATGTGAGCGGCAAGGGACTGGGTGCGGCGCTGCTGACAACGATGCTGCAGGGAGCGCTGTCAGGCATGACGCTGGGCACCGATCCGGTGAAGGTATTCAACCACATCAATAAATTTTTGTGCGAGCACGCTGAAGTGGGCCGCTACGCGACCATGTTCTTCGGGATTATCGATCGCGACGGCACGCTGAACTACATTCGCGGCGGCCATCCATCTCCGCTCCTGGTGCGGCGCGGCGAGGTGAGCGAACTGTATACGGAAGGCTCGTTCCCGGTGGGCCTGGTGGAACAGGCGGAGTTCTTTGCAACGACGGTGAAGCTGGAACCGGAAGATACGCTGGTGCTGTTCAGCGACGGCATTACGGAGGCCGAAAATCCCGAGCGAGAACTTTTTGGCGATGCGAGAGTCATGAAGACGTTGACCGGCTGGCAGGAGGAATCGCTGGAGACAGTGAAACGGCTGGTGCTGGAAACGATCACCACATTTGCACGCGGAGCAGCCCAGACAGACGATATGACGCTGCTGGTGGTGCGCTATCGGGCGTCTGCCCAAAACGTTGCACCTCCCCTGAAATCGGGTGATACCGAGCGATAAATTGGCGTGTTAAATTAGGCGAGGCTGGAGCCCGTCACGGACTCAGGCGCGATCAGGCGAGGACATGGGAACACCAAAGACAATTGGGCGCTACGAGATTGTGGACGAGCTTGGCCAGGGGGCAATGGGCACCGTGTTCCGCGCCCACGACCCTTCGATGGACCGGATGGTGGCTTTGAAGACCATCCTGATGGGCGCGTTGCTGGGCAGCCATGGGGACGAATTCCGGCAGCGCTTCTACCGCGAGGCGCGCGCAGCCGGCGCACTGGCTCATCCGGGCATTGTGCCTGTGTTCGACGTGGGCGAACACGAAGGCCAGCCTTACCTGGTGATGGAGTACGTAAACGGACGCACGCTGGCCGACGCCATGAAGAAAGGCGAGCGCGTGTCAATGGATCGCGTGTGCGAAATTGGCCAGCAACTGGCCGAGGCGCTGGGACATGCGCACCGCAAAGGCGTGGTTCATCGCGACATCAAGCCCGCCAACATTCTGATGACGAACGCCGAAGCCTATGGCATCGAGCGGCCGCGGATTACGGACTTTGGCGTGGCCAAGATGACGGCCGGCGAGATCACGACGACCGGCCAGATGCTGGGGACGCCCGCATTCATGCCGCCCGAGCAGTTTACGGGAGCGCCGATCGACGGGCGCACGGACTTGTTTTCACTGGGCGTGATTCTCTACTGGATGGCAACGGGGGAACAGCCCTTTCCGGGCGAGACCATGACCACGGTCTCTTACAAAATTGTGCACACCGAGCCTGTTCCGCCGGCGCGACTGAACCCGCTGGTTCCCGCGCTACTGGACAAGGTGATTATGAAGTGCCTGTCGAAGAGCCCGGCGGACCGCTACCAGAGCGGCGAAGAACTGGCGCATGCACTGGGCGAAGTGCGCAGCGGAGCAACACCGGCGAGCCTGCAGACCGTTGTTCCCGAAATGACGACGGGCAGCAAGGATGAAAACGCCACGCTGGATGCGACGCCAAGCCTGAGGCCGAGGCCCGTGACGAGTTCCGGCCAGGGGGCGGGAGCCGCGGCTGCGTTTGGGATCAAACCTCTGACATCGGAAGTCGGGCCTGCGGCAAAGTCGCGTACAGGAATGGTGGCCGCCGTGGCGGCGATTGTGCTGGCGACGGCAGGCGCTTGCGGCTGGTTTGTGATGCACAGTCGCAGCCAGGCGACCGCCAACCAGGCTGCACCGGCACCAGCGCCGGAGACGACGCAAACAACTCCCGCAACGACCACTCCAGAAGCATCGGCAGCGCCTGCTGTGGCGACGACGGCTGGAACGTTAACCGGGGCGGGGGCTCAAAAGAAGCCTCAAGCAGGCCAACTAAAATCGGCGGCTCAGCCGCAACCTGCTCAGCAGGCTCCACAACAAGCCGCGCAGGCAACACCGCTTCCAACCCCCGCAGCAGCTGCACTGCCGCGCATGGCGCCTGTGGCCTTCAATCCCAAGACGCTTGACCCGAAGCAGAACACCCGGCTGAAGCTGGACGTGAGCCACATGCCGGCGGGCATGGCGTTTGAGATCGAGATGAACGGCAGGCTCCTGCTGAAGAGCGCCGCGGGCAACAAGGCGGATTACGACACGCTGGTGGTTCCGCCGGGCGTGCATGAATTCCGGGTCATTGTGGGCAGCGGCGGCACGGAAAAGACCTCGAATACGGTGAGCGCGGAGTTTGTCGCCAAGAAGCGCATGGACCTGAAGATCGAAGTGCGGCTGCAACCCAAGGGCGCTCCGGCTGGATCGGCTGGCCTGGGCGCCGGTTCGCAGGTGCTGGCTACCCTGAAAGAGGACCACTTCTTCCTGTAACAAGACTGTCATAATCGGCCCGTAGGATAACGATTGTGGATGCAGGCAGGAACGCGGGAGTTCTGCGCAAGCAGAGGTGGGTGGTCCGCGACAGGACGCTGCTGCGCCAGAGGAAGAAACAATGAAGCTTTCAACGGAAGAATTGGACGGCGGGATTACCAAGGTCGTTCTCGACGGACGCCTCGACATTGAGGGAGCAGCAGCCATCGATCTGAAGATGAATGTGATTGCCGGGAGCAGCAAGCTGCTGCTGCTGGACCTGCAGGAGGTCACGTTTCTTGGCTCAATGGGGCTTCGATCGATCGTGGTGCCCGCGCAGGCGGTACGCCGCCGTGGCGGCAAAGTGGTGATCTTTGCCCCGGTGAAGATGGTGGAAGAAGTTCTGAAGGCAAGCAGCATCGATGCGCTGATTCCGATCCGTCACGAGTTGGCGGACGCGCTGGCCGCGCTCGCATAAGTTCTCAGAGGCACGACGATGCATCAGACGCATGCACATAAGGACCAGGAACGGCTGAAGCTCAACAGCCGTCTGGCGGATCTTGCGCTGGTGAAGCCCTGGGTGGATGCGCTGGCGACCGAGCATGCCATTGGCGAGGATACGGTTTATAAAATCGAGCTTTGCCTTGAAGAAGCGCTCTCAAATATTGTGCGCCACGGCTACAAGGGCGAACCGCAACACTCCATCGAACTGAGCTTCCACAGCAACGGAGACCGCATGCTCCGGTTTGCAATTGAGGACAACGCGCCGCATTTTGACCAGGCCGGACCGGGCAGAAAACGGGCACCGAAAAACGCAGAGGACCTGATCCCGGGCGGCCATGGAATGCCGCTGATGCAGAAATTCTCAAGCTCAGTTGCGTGGGAGCCGCTGCCCAATGGCAACAGGCTGACGCTGACGTTTCCCAATGAGCCGCGGGAGACGGAAACGCGGGGCTGAACACAGTGGATGGGCACCAAACGTGCTGGCAAAGAATTTGCCGGGCACTCCGGCTAAACTCCTGTTCAATCGCGAAAATTATATGCAGCCGGATATCGCCGTCGGTAACCATTCGTTCATTACGAAAATTCTCTTGCAGTACACCGACCGTACCGTAGATATACGGAATATAACCTGCTAACCATATGAAACGGCCCCCCTAGTCCTGGAAACACAAATCAAACATGAGGCGAAACGGCATGAGAAAGATTCCTGTCATCCTCGTTCAGGCCCTCTGCGTTGCAGGGCTTTGTTCGGTACCCTTAGTTCTGGCTCAGTCTGGTGCTACCACCCCGAGCCTTCCTCCGTGGTTGACCGCGGCGTGGCATCAGTCTCTCCTGGCGCCTCTGCTGCCAACCATCCTCACCGGCAACACCCCGGCGACCCTACCCAATGTCCCTTCCGTATGTGCCCTTCGCGGTCTTTGGCGGCGGGATCTGCGGCGTCAATGAATTGCCGTGCCCCGGCTCACTCATGCCGAGCCCAGTTGTCCAGGGCGACTTTGACGGCACCAACCTTTACACCTCATTCGGCGACGCGACTGGACCAAACGCCATCGCCGCGGCAAAGCGTCAATCCATCGCTCGCGGTGAGGCGATCTTCAATTCCCGCACATTCAGCATTACGGGCGTGGCGGGCCTGAACGACGTTCCCGGCTTTGGCAATGGAGGGCCCGTGGTGGGTACTTGCGGCCGGTGCCACAACAATGCCAATGTCGGCAACGACGCCTTTGACGATCCCAAGCACCTCGGCATCGCCGACAACAGCTACACCAATGCGGTGCAGTCTCCAAACGGCACCACCACGCTGCCTCTGCTTCCTGACCAGCCGGTGTTCGCGTTCCTCTGTCCGGTAGGCTCGATCCCGTACTTCAGCAATCCCGTAACGGCGAACGGCCAGTCCTACGACGAATATGTCACTTCAGATCCTGGCGT
>PLST01000259.1:0-10004 GCA_003164255.1 Acidobacteriaceae bacterium
TCTCGCTGCGCTCGAAACAGGGATCAGGGATCAGGGATCAGAGATCAGGGAACAGGGAACAGGGAACAGGGAACAGGGAACAGGGAAACAAGGGAACTAGGGAACAAGGGGACTTAGGGCTCGGTTTTGGGCGGTGTGTTGTGGCGTCCCTGGGGTTTGTTGAACATTTCTGGGAACTGAAGTGGTCCGGAAGACAACCCCTACGGGAGTTTATGCGATCCCCGGTCCCTCCGCCGCGGCGGACGAGGGACCGGACTCCCCTAACCCATCGGGACAGTAAAAGAGACGGCCCCCAGTTTTGGGAGCCGTCTCCAGGAAGAAGAAAGAACGCTGCGGCCGTTAGAAAAGGAACGGGAGCGGGGTGATTCCTTCGATCTGGACTGCCTTCAGTTCTTTGGGGTCGAGGCCCAGAGATTGAAGGATGGTGGGCGCGACCTGCTGGTTGAGAACGTAGGTTTTGACGTGCTTCGCCTTGAATTCGGGATTGGAGAAGAGCAGCGCCACATGCATGTCGTCCTCGTTGATGCCGCCATGCTCGGCGATCTTTGAGCCGCCGGTGAAGATGACGCCGGTGTTGACCTTGAGGATGATGTCGGGTGTGCGCGGATCAGTCAACGGGCTATTGAATTTTTCCTTGAGCGCCGGGCCCGCGAAAATCTCCTGGATGCCGAGGGTGGCCTGGTTTGCCGATGTGCTGAGCTGCTTGGCGATCTCAGCGGCTTGCGAAGAGTCGTTGAGCCAGATGAGCGAGCCGTCGTCGGAGATGTCAAAGACCTCGCCTGAAGCAATCGTATTGATTAAAGTTGCGGGCTGGCCGCCGCCGATGCCGACCCTCTTGCTCTGATCGATGGGCGACTGGCCGTGCTTTGCGCCGATGATGATGAGCGTGTCGTCATAAATGCCGGCATCTTTGAGCGCGCTGACCATCTGGCCAAGAGAGTTATCCACGAAATCCAACTCACTGAGCAGTCCTGTTGAAGGGGTTCCAAGGACATCGAGATAACCATTGCCGGCCAACTTCTCGCCTACGCTGACGGACTGGAAGTTGGTGCCGAACAGGGTTGGGATGGGCGCGCTATGGGAACCATCGTGTGTGTAGCCATGGATCTGATTGAGCACTGCCTGGACGTGGGTCTGATCGTAGCATTGGATGTTTCTCAGATCGGTTGTCCAGCCATCGTCGGGAGTGGTGTCGGGCGCGGGCACTGAGGTGCAGCCGGGAAATGGCAAGGCAACGGGGATGGAGTTGATCTCAGGACCAAAGAAGTCATCGACACCCTGGCCGCTGGGGCCATTGGTCCATTCATAGGCGGGATGCTTGTCGGTCCATGCCGTGTAACCGCCGTGGGCTTTTACCACCTCAAAGATAGTGTTGACGCGGAGATATTCGTGCGGATAGACGGGCGCGCATCCACGACTGGGATCGCGGGGCAGGAAATTCGGGTTGATGGATCCATAGAGCTTGGTGAGGTCGGTGTCGACGGATTCGTCGAACTCGGTGATGGTGCCGATTTGGCCTGGGCACGGACCGCCGGGTGCGCCGACATAAGAAATGTACGGCGTGGTTTGAGCCGGCGGAGAGAGCTTGCGGTTATAGGTGACGTCGTACCAGAAGCCGGCAGTCGTCGGCGAACCGCCGGTAACCAAAGCGGAAAGTCCCGGGAAGGAGTCGGATGGCTGGGAGGTGGAAGCGTTGTCGAAGGTAACGCCGTGCGCACTCAGTTGCGCAAGGGTCGANNGAATGGTCGTCTTGTGCCTGCGACGTCGCTGAGATGGCTAGAAAGATCAGAAGCAACGGGAGGCAGCGCGGAAAAAGTCTCATTGTTTTGTTCCTCGTGGGGAATTGGCGTGCGCTGCCATTAGGCTGCCCAGAGGATGAAGACTCGATGACTGCAGGTTGAAAAGGAGATAAACAATGAGGATGGCCTGTGGATCGGGGACATTTAGCGGGCGAGAGGTTAGGCGGAGATGCTTTCCGCGTCGGTTTGGAATGGGGGAAAGGAAGACTCAAGCGGGTCAGGCTCGGTGAGTCCATCAGGGATTTGGTGACGATGGCGGCGGGAGGCATCTCGTGCCCGGATACACGGCGCGAAGTGGGCATGCGATCCCATGTCCCCAAATGCGAGGGGCCTCCGCCCCAGGGACGCGCGACGGGTGATGCAGAAAACGACGGCCACCCTGGTTGCAGGTGGCCGTGTGCTTGCCGGGGTCGCGCCAGAGATTGGTATCAGTTGCGGGGCGAGATGGCGCAGGCGTGTTTATCGTTGGAATACTCCGACTGCACGCGAAAGAGATGGCCATCAACGGGGAACGTTGGTTCAGAGAAATAGTTGTCCGGGCCGATAAACAGGCACTCATCGGCCATCTCGTTTCCCAAAAGCGACAAGTCGGCCGAATTCCACCAGGCGGTCCCGTCGGGATCGGAGATGGTCTCAAACAGCTCGTGACTGAGGGTGTCATCGGTGGAGTCGATCAGCTGGCTGTTGGGGGCGCCAACGGGCGAGTCCTCGCATCCCGACGTTGGTCCCTGCCACGGTTCCACCGTGAACAGTACGTGCCCGAGATCGGAATAGGTGACGCTGCCGTGATAGGCGCAGAAGGCGAAAGTGGCTGGATTGTCAGGAGAATAACACTCGTTGTTGTCAGGGGCGTCAAAACAGGTGTCTACGCCTGGCGGCAGGAATAGATGGTAGATATTTCCATAGCCGCCGGCCCCGGTCCTGGCGACCACACTGTGCAGGATCGCGATCAGATCAGACTGAGAGAGCGGGGTGGCGGGGAGCGCGCCCTTCAGCACCGCCCTGTCGCCGAGCGTGTAACGGCGGCCACCCTGCAGACCCACATACTGATCCAGGATGTGAATGAAGTCGCTGTCGCCCACTTTTTCGAGGAAGCGCTCGGGGTTCCCCCAGCAAGTTGCGATGGTGCATTCCCGGCCCGGATTCAGATAGACGGCATGGGAAACAGCATATTGCACCGTCGGTCCGCCCTGGTAGGCGACGTCGCCGGGATTCTGCGTGAAGTCATCGCCAGCGATCGCAGCCGCCGCTGTGGCTGATGCCGAAATCGACTGGCGCGACGCGGCTTCATTCTTGCGCGCTGCCGTTCCAGCGGGTGTCCGGGCGTAGACGGGATGCTTGTAGTCACGAAGGGCGTCGGCAGCGCTCGACCGGTCGGCATCGCTGACGGTGATGTTTAAATCGGTGTCGCCGAAGCTTGAGGTTTTCGATTGGCCGTGGACTGCCATCGTGCTCAAAGCGATGACTACGGCAAGGATTAGGAACTGCTGGAGCCTGGGTTGAGAAATGGACATGCTTCTTCTCCTTCGCGAGCGTCCGCTGAGACGAGCGCGACGCCATTTTGCAGGACTTGGATCAGTACATGGGAGAGCCGCAGACTGCCCCCTGGGTGAGGGGTCAGTCGGGGAATGGGAGTATGCTAGCACGACCTCGCGCGGATAACAAAGACCAGCGCCGCCTAATCGAACAGCCCTTCCCTCTTGTCCAGTCGACGGGGTGAAAATGCGGCCTTCGCCAGCTCCACAGCGGAGGGAGGCATCGACTTCGGACACGTCAGTTCCTAGTTGAATCACATTTCGGGCCGCTTCTGGAGGGGATGATGCCTGTTCTTCTTGCGCTTCGCGCGGCGGGATTCGGCCTTTTCAGCAGCAGCGTCATTCTGGAACAGAGGCCGGCGTCCGGTTGGAGCTTGTGGCAGAATTCTCTGGAACCGGCAGGGGCTAAAGCTCTCATTGATTTTGCGGCAATTGCGGAGTGAGTCAACTCGTTCGCTATAAAGAAACAGAACCCCAATTGGGTGGTGAATTGGTTAATTCAGGTGGAGAGGATTAGACAATCTCAGCAAGTTAGCCTCCGCTACGCGGAGATGGCGAGTTGGCAAGTCCGCGGTGACGATTGTGTATGAGGTTTCATTCCTTCGCGGGTCGGCGACGCCGGCGGACGACTGATACGAGGCGCGACAGGGAGTTCGTCCTATCCCACCCATCGCAGAGAGCGCGATGGATGGGGCACCCGGCACGGAGTCGAGGGATCCGCGGCGCCTTCTTCAGAATGGTTTCTGGATTTCGTTCTTCTCGAAAAACGCTTCCACATCCGTAATGGTTGCGGTCATACGGTAGGGTGGGAGGCTTTGCAAAAAGGTTTGGCCGTAGCGCTGCCTGCGGACGCGCGGGTCGAGGAGCACCAGAACGCCGCGATCTTCAAGCGAGCGGATCAGCCGGCCAAAGCCCTGCTTGAGCGTGAGCACTGCTGCCGGGACCTGGTAATCGATGAAAGGTTTGCCTCCCGCTTCTTCAATCGCCTTCATGCGCGCCTGCACGACCGGGTCGCTCGGCACCGCGAACGGCAGCCGGTCGATGATCACGCAGCTCAGTGCTTCGCCTTGGACATCCACTCCCTGCCAGAAACTGGAGGTGCCGAAGAGAACGGCGTTTGGCGTTGCGCGGAACTCCTCGAGGAGCGCTTTGCGCGGAGCGGTGCCATGCAGCAGCAGTGGAAAGTCCAGCACCGGGAGCAGACGCTCATACAGGTCGCGCATCTGGCTATAGCTGGTGAAGAGGCAGAAGGCGCGACCACGGGAGAGTTCCAGAACCCGCCGGATACAGCGCGCTGCGGCCTCAGGAAAATCGGGCTCGCGCGGATCGGGCATGTCGGGCGGAAGATAGAGCAGAGCCTGCTCTCCGTACTTGAAGTGCGAAGGCACAACCAGCTCGCGCGCGTCCGCGAGGCCAAGGCGCTTGCGCATGTGCTCGAATCCGCCCTGCACGGTGAGCGTGGCCGAGGTGAGCACCACGGTGGGAATCTGCTCGAAGACGAGCTCGTGGAGCAGCTCTGAAACATCAATCGGCGTGGCCTGGATGAAGGTGTTGCGCGCAGCGTTGCGTATGCTGCGCGTGGCCGAACGATCCTGCGAATTTCCACCGCCATGGAGCCTGCGCTCCATCCAATACACCATGTTGCTTGAGTTCGACTCCATGAGGAACTCGAGCTCGGTGCGCAGACGGCCGACGCGCTTCTTCAATCCCGGCGCTTCATCCACGGCGGTCATGCGCTCCATCTCCGCTTCCATGAGCTTGAGCGTTGTGCGGACGGCCATGTACAGATCGCCGGAGGTTTCGAGAAACTCCTCGCGGTCAGTGAAAGGCTGGCGGCCGTCTCCGGCCATGGGCAGGCCGGCGAAGAATAAGCGGGCGCGCTCGCGGAGCTGCATGGTGGCGGCTGGAAGTTTGTCTGCGCCTTCCTTGCCGCGCAACAAAGCATCGACGTCGCGCGCCAGCTCTTCAAAGCGGATGTTTGAAACAGAAAGGCCAAAGTAGCTTGAGGCAACCTCTTCCAGCTCGTGCGCTTCATCGAAGATGACCGCGGCGGCTTCCGGCAGAACGCCCGCATCGGGTGCGCCAGTGGCCTCGCGTCGCACGGAGAGATCCGCGAAAAACAGGTGATGATTGACGATGATGATGTCCGACTCGAGCGCCTTGCGCCGCATCTCGGTGATAAAGCAGCGGCGATAATCGGGGCAGGTTGAGCCTAGACAGGCTTCGGAGCGCGCATCGAGCTTGTGCCAGAGAGCGCTTGATTCGGGCATATCGGAAAGCTCGGCGCGGTCGCCGGTCTCGGTGGTCTTCTCCCACTGGCTGATCTGGCGATACTGGTCAATCTCCTCAAGCCCGGAGAGGATCGGCTGATTCTTGAGCGACTCGAGCTTGTGGCGGCAGAGGTAATTCGCGCGGCCCTTCATGTAACAAACGCGCAGGTCGCCCAGGAGCGTTTCGAGAAAGGGAACATCGCGAAAGAAGAGCTGGTCCTGCAGCGCTTTGGTTCCGGTGGAGATAATCACGCGCTGTCCGGTGCGGAGCGCGGGCAACAGATAGGCGAGGGTTTTGCCGGTGCCTGTTCCTGCTTCGACGATCAGATGGCGATGCTCGGCCAGCGCGCGTTCGACGGCCTTTGCCATTTCAAGCTGGCCGCTGCGGTACTCGTAAGGCAGCGACGAGCGCGCAAGAATGCCGCCAGGAGAAAAGAACTCGTGGAGAGAGGGCAGGGCGCGGGTTGAGCTGTCGATTGCTGACATGAAAACGGCCGGCGTTGGAGCCTGGTGCTCACTCCATCATAGTGAGCGCGGCTGGGCGGCGCGGGTCAGGGGTGACGGCGGCGGAAAAGCGTTGTTTCAGCCGAAATCCGGGTCACGGCCCGTCCAGGAGTGGGGCTCGGAGTCGCCCTGGGCGGGCTGCCCATCAAGCTGCTGCCCGTCAATCCAATGACCGATCAGGAGCGTTTCCTCGGGGCTTGCTGTGCCTTCGACCGCAGCCGCGCCTTTGAGCAGCCGCTTGCGGACATCGGCGGCAGCAGACTTTTCGCCGTTTCCGACGGAGTAAAAACTGGCTGAGTTGACGCTCATGGAGTTCGCGTGGATGTGCATCGTTCCCTCCTTTGCTGACAGGGGGCAATCGGCTTGCCTGGGATGGGAGGATTTGGTTGGAAGTAACTTATCTGCGACAACGGCTGCGGAGGGGGCTTAGCAGGTTGCGGAAAAATGCAATGCATCGGCCTTGGTGCGAAGGGAAATCGGGCAGGGGCTAAAGCCCCATCTTTTCTTTTCATGCACTTGTGGCCCGGCTGAAGCCGTGCCCTTGTTACAAAGCTGTCGAATTTGGTGGCCCGGAGGAGTTTTTCCCCAACCTGTAAAGCCCGCTGACTTAGGAACACTGATCGGCACGGATAAATCCGTGCCCTTTCAAAACGTGCTCAGGATCGAGATTTTGCGCAACCTGTTAAACGGCTGCGACCCAAGCGGCCGGCAACGACGTTCACGTAGACTAAGAGGACTGGCCTCTCGGGATAAGCAGTTCCGGGGCACGGCCGCCGGCGAAGAGGATTTTTCGACCCGCCGCAGCGAATGGAGACAGGTTTTGCCAACGTATCGCAGATCGGTTGTGCCCCCTAAAGCGGGAGCTGAAGCGTTGCCGCTGGTGGCCATCGTGGGCCGGCCCAACGTGGGCAAATCCACTCTTTTCAATCGCTTGACGCATAGTCGCCGCTCCATTGTGGGCGACGAGCCGGGCATTACGCGCGACCGCATCTATGGGGAATACGACTGGGGCGGCCGGCAATTTCGCGTCGTCGACACGGGCGGAATCGTTCCCGACGACCCGGAGCTGATGCCTACGGAGATCTATAACCAGGCGAAGGTTGCGCTGGAAGAGGCAGACGCGCTGATTTTGGTTGTGGATGCGCGGACGGAGCTGGCCAGCCCCGACTACGACCTGGTGAAGCTGCTTATTCGAGGCGGCAAGCCGGTGTTTCTGGCGGTGAACAAGGTGGAGGGCGAAGCGATGGCGGCCGAGGCGGAGAACTTCCGGCAGCTGGGCTTGCGCAACGTGTATCCGATCAGCTCAGAGCATGCGCTGGGCATTGGCGATCTGCTCGATGCGATTGCCGAAGCGCTGCCTGTGAGCGAGACGGCGAAAGACGAAGCCGATGAGGCCGCACCTACGCCTGCTGTCGACGAGCACGAAGAAGAAGAAGACGCCGAAGGCCTTAATCGGACGCACGGCGAGTTTGAGCCGCACGAAACTTCAATTGCGATTATCGGGCGGCCGAATGTGGGCAAATCGACGCTGCTGAATGCTCTGACGGGAACCACGCGGGCCATTGTTTCACCCATTGCTGGAACTACGCGTGATGCAGTCGACGAAGTGGTGGAGTTTGAAGGCAGCCAACTGAGGTTTGTTGACACGGCCGGTATTCGGCGCAAGGGCAAAACGCATTTAATGGCCGAGAAGATGAGCGTCGTGATGGCGCGGCGGCATCTTGAAGCAGCGGACGTCGCGTTGCTGGTTTTGGACGCAACCGATGGGGTGACGGGCGCCGATGCAACCATTGGCGGTTACGCGCACGAGAGCGGACGCAGCGTCATCATTGTGGTGAACAAGTGGGACGCGGTGACCACCGATCGCACCGATGGAAAACCGCAGGCCGATCGTGAGATCTTCGAGCAGCAGTTGCGGTCGGCGCTCAAATATCTCAGCTACGCGCCAGTCATCTTCATGTCAGCGCTCAAAGGCCGGGGTCCCGACGGCAAAGGCATGGCGCGGGTGCTGAATGAAGTGAAAAAGGTTGCGGCAGAGCGGCGCAAGCGCGTGACTACGGGGCAGATGAATCGCTTCCTCGACAAGATCGACTTTCAGCGCGCTCCGGTGCCCATGGCCAAGCGGATTCGGATTTTTTATATGACGCAGGCCGCCGTTGCGCCTCCCACATTTGTGCTGTTTACCGATCGCGACATCAAACTGCACTTCGCCTTCGAGCGCTTTCTTGAGAACCAGATTCGCGAGGCCTTTGGTTTTGAGGGCACGCCCATCTGGTTCAAGGTGAAGGCGCGGAACGAGAAGAAGGCAGAGTAGAACTGCCTGCATAAGCGGAGTTTTGAAGGGGTGTGGCTTCAGCCGCGCCGCAAATGGGTGGTAAGCGTCTGAGCTTTACAGGCTGCGGAAAAAAGGCGCCTGCGCTGGTGCGAAATTAGCAGGGGCTGAAGCCCGACATTGATTTTGCTGGTTTTTCGGCACGAGTAAACTCGTGCCCTGATACAAACCACTTCGCCAATGGAGTTTTTCCGCAACCTGTTTAGCCCCTGAGGATGAGACTGCCGTTTTCGCGTCGCTCATCTGGGCATATGCAAAGACTGTTACTTCCGGCAAGCTCGCGCATCTAAAAGGTGAGGGATTATGAGTACAGAAAAAGCAACATTCGGCGCGGGATGTTTCTGGGGAGTGGAGGTCGCTTTCGCGAACATCCCCGGCGTGACGGCGACGGCCGTGGGCTATGAGGGTGGCCAGCTTGATCGGCCCACCTACAAGGACGTGTGTACGGATCAGACAGGGCACGCGGAAGTCGTGGAGCTGTACTTCGATCCTGCGCAGGTGAGCTACGAGCAGTTGCTCGACGCGTTCTTTGCGCTGCACGATCCGACCACGCTCAATCGACAGGGGCCGGACTGGGGCGCGCAATACCGCTCGGCTATCTTCTTCCACTCGCCTGAGCAGCAGGCGCAGGCGCTTGCGAAGATCGAGCAGCTTACCGCCGAAGGACGCTTCAAGCCGAAACGCATTGTGACGAAGGTTGAACCGGCGCAGACGTTTTGGCGTGCGGAGGAGTACCACCAGCGCTATCTTGAAAAGCGCGGGCAGGCTAGCTGCCACATCTAACTACAGGGAACAGGGAACAGGGAACAGGAACGACATCCTGCAGGGGCTAAAGCCCTCGGTCAAATTGGGGCACTTGCGGCACGATTGAAGTCGTGCCCTGATACAAGGCGCTAAGCTGAATTCATGCTATCCCCGGTCCCCAAGAGCGAGGGACCGGGGGCACCCGCTTTTGATTTCTGCAAACAAGAATGCGCTAGCTTGCTGCGCCCTCGGTGCTCTCGTTGGAAACCGAAACCGGCTCTGCGGCGTCGGTCGCTGAGGGCTCTGTCGCGGTTGCGGTTGCGGCTGGAGTTTCGGTTCCGGGCTCGTTGATCCAGAGGCAGACAATCCACCACACTACCACTGCAACAAATAAGGCGCTGTTGGCGTTGTAGAGTTTTTCCTGCAGGCCGATCACGTGCTGATACTCCTCCTGGCTGTGAGGAACGGCGCGGGTTGCAATCAACTGCCATACGCCGCGCACAACCATCTGCGAAATTGAGGCGGTGGAAAGCCCGATGAGGATCTGCTGCGTATGGCTGCGCCAGCCCGCCTTGAAGCGGCGTCCGAAAAGAACCACCAGCAGACATAACCCAATGGTGAATACATCGAACAGCAGGTCCATTTTTTGCGCTGCGAGCTGCATCAGGCGGAGGGTTCCCATGGTCCCGCCCACGGTGAGAGTTTTCCAGGCAGGCCAGGGGCTCCATACGTAGACCACGGCTCCGCCGGCAGCTAACAGGATCAGCGTGCCAACGAGCCACGCATTCCTTGAGGCGCCTGCGAAGGCACGACGCGCCAG
>PLST01000259.1:10010-11837 GCA_003164255.1 Acidobacteriaceae bacterium
GCGGTCCCGGCCCAGCAGAACCACCAGCAGAACCAGCAGTGCGGCAAAAGTGAGCGTCCACAAGACCTGGACGGTGGTGAAATCGAAATTGAAATGCATTTGAACCTTGCCTGGGCCGCGCGCCTCTTGATGCGCAGGCCTAGCTTNNCGCCTGCGAAGGCACGACGCGCCAGCTCCACCGCGACAAGAATGCAGACCACAGCCTCAATGACCGCGAGCGTCAAAAAGATCTCGCTCATGGTGATGGGGGCGATCCGACCGTAAAGCATACGGCTGGCCAGGAGGCGAACGGCGGTGAGCGCCATGCTGAGTGTGAACCAGGGAAACAGCCGCACGCGGTCCCGGCCCAGCAGAACCACCNNGCCTCTTGATGCGCAGGCCTAGCTTCAGTTTAAACGGCCCAGGCGAGCTCTGGCGCCTGCCATAATTCCAATATGCTGGTTCTGGCTTCAGCCTCCCCTCGCCGCCGCGAACTGCTTGCCCAGGCAGGATTTGCCTTTACGGTGCATCCAGCCCACATCCCTGAAGATCCCCTCGCGGGCGAAGATCCCATCGCCTACGTGACGCGGCTGGCTCGGGAAAAGGCGGAGGTTGTGTTTCGCTCGCTGAGCGCAGAAGACAACGCGAAGCAGGAGACGGCTCCGAAGCCCGGAGCACTTGTGGTGCTGGGCGCAGATACAACGGTCACGCTCGATAACGAGATTCTGGGAAAACCGGAAGATGCGGCTGACGCGGCACGGATGTTGCGCCGGCTCTCCGGCCGAACGCACCGCGTGATTACCGGTGTGGCCGTTGTATGTGCCCAGCGGGTTGATGTGGCGGCCGAGGCAACGGCGGTTCGCTTTCTTACGCTGTCCGACCAGGAAATCGACGCCTACGTGGCGACTGGCGAGCCCATGGACAAAGCAGGCGCCTACGCCATTCAGGGTCTGGCGGCCCGCTGGATTCCGCGCATCGAGGGCTGCTACTTCAATGTAGTTGGATTGCCGTTGGCCCTGGTGGCGAGCCTGCTCGCAGGGTGCGATCTTCAGGGTTGAACGGTTTTTCCCGGATTGGTTTCGCCCTAGTTTTGCTCACTAGAATGGTCCCGCCTCCGGATTTGCTGCGCAGAGGGTGCAAATTGTGGCCTATACTTTCAGTAGAGCGAGGTTTCGTCCCCCGATCGCGGCGCCCTCCTCCCCCTTATCATGGCTACGCAACTATCCCGGAAGCGCGCCTTCGAATCACCCCAGATCCCAGACCGTCTCTATTTCAAGATTGGCGATGTCGCGCGCATTTGCNNAAGCCCAACAAGAGCGGCACCGGACAGCGGCTTTACCGCCGCCGCGACGTGGAACTTGCCCTCGATATCAAGCGGCTTGTTCATGCCGAGGGATACACGCTTTCAGGCGCACGCCAGGCACTTGAACAGGTCAGCCGGCGTCGCGATCCAGAACTCGCCGTTGTGCCTGCCGACCAGGGAAAGCGCATGGACTCGGTTGCTGCGGCCATTGGGCATGCGCGCGCTGAGTTAAGAGAGATTGCCGGCCTGCTGGGCGCTCCGGTGCAGCCGACGCCGCGCCGCCGCCCCAAAGTGACTACCTTTGCCAGCACGACGGGTTCACTTTTTCCGTCCTGAGTGGAACGACAAGTGCGGCAGCCGAACCTGGCGCTATTGTGGTGAATCAGAAGTTCGTGGCATCAGTAGTGCGCCCGAACCGCAGTTCCCCATTCGACTTCGCTCAGGGGTTGACGAAGAGCAACTGCAGGTCCTTCGACTCGTCCGCCGCGCCAGACTCGCTCAGGATGACAGTCAATTCTTCGATGAAATTCAGCCTCATGACACTA
>PLST01000270.1 GCA_003164255.1 Acidobacteriaceae bacterium
ATCACGCCTCACTCCATGCATCCACCCGCACAAAACGAAGCGCCTCTTTGTACTTGGTCATCAGCATTCCTGTCGCGTTCACTGAAGGACCCCGATCCGTCCCCTGCACTAGATGTCCGCCGTCATGCAGCACCACATTCGCGGCCCATCCGCTCTTATCTAACCCGTCAATCTTCTTCGCCAGTGCCCCTGCAATCTTTTCCGCGTCCGTCTCGCTCCAGTCCGAAGTCATCGCATTCCATAGAACGGGCGTCAGCCCCAACTCGCGTGCAATTCTGAAAACCACCGGCCGGCGCGCCCCGAACGGAGGACGAAAGTACCGCACCCGCTCGCCCATAATCTGCTGAAGCACATCATTCGTCCGCATCAACTCTTCCCGCACGCGTCGCGCTGCCGTGCGCGCAAGATTCGGATGGCTCCATGTGTGATTTCCAATCAGGTGTCCTTCAGTCGCGACCCGCCGCACCAACTCCGGTTCTTGTTCAGCGCGGCTCCCGAGCATGAAGAACGTAGCTTTCACATTGTGTTCCGCCAGCACATCGAGGAGGCGCGGCGTCCATGCCGGATTGGGCCCGTCATCAAACGTGAGCGCAATCTCTCCCGCGCGCTGCGGCGCGATCAGCGCCTTTCCAAACAGTTGCGAGCTGGGCCACAGAGACGCGTAGGCGTATCCGCCCGCTGCCAGCCCCACGGCTCCTACCGTGCCCAACCCTGCAAAGATCTCCATGGCGATCGAGCTATCCATTGTGCCTACAAGTGTGCGGTCCCGGCCCCTTCACAAGCAACCATCTCTGTTCGCAGAGTGTGTTGGGCCGAAGAAACCGGCGGCGCTGGCGGTGGAATGAGTGTGAAGTTTTTCGACTTGGGGAACTCATAAATTACTTTGGTCGCTCTTTCTGGGGTAAAAGGCATGAAATGTTCAGTTTCATTCAACCTAAACAGCGCGAAATGTTCAATCAGATTGATACGAAACGTGCGAAATGTTCAATCAGATGGTTACGATTTTCGAGATACTTAACCTAGAAATTCAATGAATTGGGTGTTTTGTAACCTGAGAATTTCCCATTTAAGAGGAAGAGTTCAATTTAAATTACCCAAAAACACGCTAAATGCGTGTTTTTTGGGCATTAAAAGGCGCTTTTAGCGCACTTTTGGCGACTTTTTGAGGTCATTTTGGCGCGTTTTGCCAGTTGTCAGTTGTCAGTGAACAAGGGAACAAGGGAACGCGGGACCGAAAAGCTCGAGGGGGAGTTGATTCTTTCCCACCCATCCCGGTCCGCCGCGGCGGACGCCGGGATGGATGGGCACCGAGCTTGCTGCTGTGGGCCGGCGAATGGCGGTATACTTTGGTTGTTCGGGCCGCATCCTGACTTCTCGGAGCGGCACTGGAGACATCGATGTCGATTACCAGCTTCCCCGGCGGAGCCAACTCGGCAACCGCAGCAAATCTCCCCACCAAAGTGACCATGCCAGCGCTCATCGAGATGAAGCGCCAGGGCAAGCCCATCTCCGCACTGACCGCATACGACTACTCAAGCGCGCGGCTGGTCGATGAGGCTGGCATCGATCTTCTGCTTGTCGGGGACTCTCTGGCGATGGTCGTGATGGGCCACGAGAACACGATGGCAGTCACAGTCGACGAGATGCTCCACCACGCCCGCGCTGTTCGCCGCGCCGTTCGCCGCGCGCTGGTGGTTGTTGACATGCCCTTTGGCAGCTACCACGCATCGATTGCCGAGGGCGTAAGCAATGCCGTTCGCTTTGTGAAGGAAGCGGGCGCGGAGGCCGTGAAGATTGAGGGACCGCGCACCGATCTGGTGCGGGCGCTTGTGGACGCGGAGATCCCGGTGATCGGACACCTGGGCCTGACGCCGCAGAGCGTGAATCGCATGGGCGGCTATCGCGTGCAGGCGCGTACGGNNGGCATTGGCGCCGGTCCCGGCTGCGACGGACAGATCCTGGTGTTCCACGACCTGGCGGGTCTGACCTTCGCACAACCGGCAAAGTTCGTTCGCCGCTACTGCGATGCGGGCAGCCTGATCCGCTCAGCCCTTGAGCACTATCGCGAAGATGTTGAACAGCACGCCTTTCCGTCAGACAAGGAAAGCTATCATCTGTCCGAAGCCTCGCAAACGGTTTTGGCCGCCGACAAGGAAACCTCTGTAGCAACGGGGCGCACTGCGTAAAGGGTAATGGAGATTCTTCGTACAGTAGCCGAATTGCGCAGGTGGTCTCGCGCGCTCCATTGCGAAGGCAAGACGGTTGCGCTTGTGCCGACCATGGGCGCGCTGCACGCCGGGCACGCATCGCTGATTCGGGCGGCGCGGGCAAGAGCCAGCCATGTGGTGGTGAGCATCTTTGTGAACCCCACGCAATTTGGTCCGAACGAAGATTTCAACCGCTATCCACGCGCCTTTGAAGCCGACTGCGCGCTGGCGGGCGCGGAGGGAGCCGCCGTGATCTTCGCTCCTCCGGTTGAAGAGATGTATCCGGCGGGAGCGGCAACGTTCGTTGACCTCTACTCGCTGACCGACCGGCTCGACGGCGCTTCGCGCCCGGGGCATTTCCGGGGGGTTGCCACCATCGTGGCCAAGCTGCTGATCGCCGCGGAACCGGATCAGGCCATCTTCGGCCAGAAAGATGCAGCGCAGGTAGCTGTGATTCGCCGTGTGGTGGCAGACCTCTGTCTTCCGACGGAGATCGTGGTGTGCCCGATTGTTCGCGATTCCGACGGCCTGGCGCTGAGTTCGCGCAACGTGTTTCTTTCGCCGATTGAGCGCACACAGGCGCTTGCTCTCAGCCGGACCGTCCGGCTGGTTGAAGCCTTGAGTGCCTCGGGCGAGCGCAGCCGCTCCATCCTGGTGAGCGCGGCGCGCAAAGTAATGTCAGCGGAGCCAGATCTCCGCGTGGACTACGTGGCGCTGGTGGACTGGGCCACGCTGCAGCCGGTTGATGTAGCCGTGCCGGGCTCGCTGTTTGCCTTGGCCGCAAAGGTTGGTCCGACGCGCCTGATTGACAACACGATTCTGGCTTGATGCAGGTAGGGCCTGAATTCGGGTGGGCCCGAGCTTTGCCTGACCTGATATGCGCAAAAAGATTCGCATTGCGCTCGGCCACGCTGCGGCCTCACTCTAAACCTGATGCCGGAACTGCCTGACATTACTGCCTACCTTGGCGCACTCGAGCAGCGCATTCTCGGGCAACGTCTGGAGCGCGTCCGGCTGGCCAGCCCCTTTCTGCTGCGCACGGCCGATCCGCCGCTGAGCTGCGCGGATGGGCGCTTGGTGAGCTCGCTGAGACGCATCGGCAAACGCATCGCCATTGGTGTGGAAGGCGATGTGTGGCTGGTGATTCACCTGATGATCGCCGGGCGACTGCACTGGCGGCCACCGAACGCCAAACTCGCAGGCAGGCAAGCGCTGGCCGCATTTGACTTTGCGGCCGGAGCCTTGATTCTTACGGAGGCGGGCAGCAAGCGACGCGCCTCGCTCCATGTTGTGCGGGGCCAGGCAGCTCTCGAGGAAATGGACCCCGGGGGCATTGAGATCTTCTCGACGAATGCGGCCGGTTTACAGTCCGCGTTATCCCTGGAAAACCGTACTCTGAAACGGGCACTGACCGATCCGCGCCTGGTGAGCGGTATTGGCAACGCGTACTCTGACGAGATTCTGCACGCAGCCCGGCTCTCGCCCATTCAATTGACACACAAACTGAAGCCCGAGGAGTGGAGTCGTCTATACACCGCGGCCCGCTCCACGTTAGCCTTCTGGATGGACCGGCTGGGGTTGGAGGCCAAAAAGGGTTTTCCTGAAAAGGTGACGGCCTTTCGCCCGGAGATGGCCGTTCACGGACGCTTCAACGAGCCTTGCCCTCGCTGCGGCGAAAAAGTTCAGAGGATTCGCTACGCCGACAATGAGACCAACTACTGCGCTCGCTGCCAGACGGGCGGCAAAGTGCTGGCGGACCGGAGCCTGTCGCGCTTGCTCGGCTCTGACTGGCCACGCACGCTGGAAGAGCTGGAAATGCTCAAGCGGAAATAGCGCTTGCGACTCCAAAATGACTCTTTGGTGGGTTGTCGAGTCTGAGCCTGCCATGCCGCAAAATTGTTGACTTTGACGTTGGGGTCCCGCAGAGTGGGGTCGCGACTCCTTTTAGCTGATTGAGTGACTACGTTCCCGCGTCACTTGATTCGCAGGCGATCTGGGGCCGGAAATCAATCAAAATGCGGAGGAATCAAAATGCACTTTCTCGGAGCCAACTTGCTGGCCGTTCTTGTTGCGGCCATCGTTCAGTGGGTCCTTGGCTGGATCTGGTACGGCATGCTCTTCAAAAAGCCCTGGCAGGAACTGGTTCCGGCGTCGGGCCAAAACAAAGGCGGCGCCGGCGGCGTGATGGCGCTGATTTTTGTTGCCAACCTCATTCTGTGCTATGCGCTGGTGAAGATCGTGGTCCTGACAGGATGGACGACCTTCCCGCGTGGATCCCTGGTTGGCGCCGTATGCGGCCTTGGCTTTGTAGCTCCGCCCATGTTTGCTCAGCACATTGCTGAAAAGCAGCCGTTCAAGCTGTTTGGGATTAACGCCCTCTACTGGCTGATCGCCATGTATTTCGCGGGCGGCATTCTCGCCGTCTGGCAGTAAACCAATTTTAGCGGTCGCTGCCGGCCCCATCGACCTCGGCAACGTGACACAACGACCAGATGAACAGATGATCCATGGATCCCAGCGGCGCGTAACCGTCGCTGGGGAATGGAAGAGCGCTGATGCCTGCCGCAGCGGCAATGCGGAATTGAGCGGGCGCTCAAGCAAAACGCCCAGCTCGCCGGCGTGACAGTGCCTCTCCCTCTGCGGATGGCGCCTCGCCGGCGCGAGCCTGCCCTGCCACCTTCCCATTACAATCGGTGCATGAGCAAAACGGTGATCGCAACCGGGAACGCGCCTGCGGCTATTGGGCCGTACTCGCAGGGCATTCGCACAGGAAACCTCATCTTCACGGCCGGGCAAATTCCTCTCGATCCCGCAACGCAGCAGGTTGTGGCCGCGGGCATTACCGAGCAGACAACGCAGGTGATGGAAAATCTGAAGGCTGTGCTTGAGGCTGGGGGAAGCAGCCTTGACCGCGTGGTGAAGGCGACAGTGTTTCTGACGGACTTTAACGACTTTGCGGCGATGAACGAAGTGTACGGCGCGTACCTGGGTAAGAACGGCGCCCCGCCGGCGCGCACGACGGTGGAAGTTTCGAAGCTGCCCCGCAATGTGCTGGTAGAGATTGAGCTGGTTGCGGAGGTCTGACGCGGCTGGAACAACCGAGCGAATCCCCGGAAACCTTTCCCTTCATGACGGCTGAGGAGGTCACAGATGAATGAGAAGCCTGAGAAGATTGTGCGCAGCGAAACAGAGTGGCGCACACTGCTGACGCAGGAGCAGTACCAGGTGCTGCGCGAAAAGGGGACGGAGCGGCCCTTTACCGGGGCACTTACCCAGAACCATGAAACTGGGAATTATCACTGTGCGGGATGCGGAGCACTGCTGTTTATGAGCGGAGCCAAGTTCGATTCAGGCTGTGGTTGGCCGAGCTTTATGCTGCCTGCCGATTCGAAAGCAGTGGAAGAACACGAAGACAAGACATTTGGGATGCGGCGGGTGGAAGTGACGTGCGCGCGATGCGGCGGACACCTGGGGCACGTGTTTCCGGATGGGCCGCAACCAACCGGGTTGCGCTATTGCATCAACTCAGCTTCGCTGACGTTTACGAGAAAGAAGCCCTGAGTGCTCAGGTGGAATGGAAGACACAACAAAACCCCGTCCGCGATGGACGGGGTTTTGTGTTGATGCGATCTGTTTTAGCTGGCTGCGGG
Organism: Acidobacteriaceae bacterium; assembly: GCA_003164255.1. Lineage (GTDB taxonomy): Bacteria > Acidobacteriota > Terriglobia > Terriglobales > Acidobacteriaceae > Telmatobacter. The sequence continues at coordinate 5,858 of PLST01000270.1, forward strand.
GGCTGCAGCTCTTGGAGTCGGGCTATGTTTGGTGATTTTTCCGCTCTTGATGCAGCTTGTGCAAACGCGGATGCGCTTGGGCTGGCCGTTGACCAGGGCCTTGACTGCCTGCAAATTGACGTTCCAGCGCCGCTTGGTGACGTTGTGCGCGTGAGAAATGTTGTTACCGAACTGCGGGCCTTTGCCGCAAATGTCGCATACCTGTGCCATCGTTCAACTCCAAATCCTTGAATACCTTACGGCTGACTGAATCGGCTGATGCCCAGTACGCAGTGATCCCTGCGGGCTTGCCGAATCTTCAGTATACAGGGAACCAAGGGGTAACGCCAAGGCTGAGTGGCCAGGGCCGACGGCGCGACTGTTCCGGAGGGCCGACGGTGAGCGCGAGGCAGGATAGCTCCGGCTTTCCGGAATTACTGCGGCGGAGCTGTGTAAGTGGTTGTCGTTTTCGTCTTCTCTTCCGGGCCTGGGGTCCTTTTGACCTTCGTCTTTTCCGTTTCCTTCNNGTCGTGGTGGTGGATTGCGTGGTTTCCTGCGCAACGACTGGCAGCGACATGGCAACTGCGACGAGCGATCCAACGATAACAGCACATAGCTTCCTGGAATTCATCTAAAGCTCCTCTTAGTTTGCGGAATATGAACCTTAAGCTTGCTACGGATTCCGACCGCGGCGAACTACCTCGGTTGGGGCATATCTAGGTTCGCTCTTCGCTGGGCGCGATGCTGAGCAGAATGGCTCAAGGCCGAGGCAAAGACCGCATCGTTGCGCAAGGCGAACCGCCGCCGGCCCTTCCTTTCTGAGGGCCGCGGGCAAGACAAAAGCCGCAGGAGCGCGGCTTGCGATTTGAATTTGTGAAAGGAGTGGTGGCCAGAGACGGGATTGAACCGCCGACGCCGGCCTTTTCAGGGCCGCGCTCTACCACTGAGCTATCTGGCCTCAGTGCAAACTACGGTTGCATCTCTACGCGTGGAATCCGGCGCTGCCGGAAGGAGGTGGGCGGGTCCACGTACAGTGTGCTGCAACAACTGAGACAGTATATCAACTCCCATTCTTGTTGGCCAAACTGGGCTGTTGCGGGCCGGCCGCGCGGGGAGGCGGGGAATTCGCCCTTTGCTCGCCCCGCCGGTTTGCGGCGACTGCTCTACACTGGTAGGCAATCATGCGCCGAGCCGCCCGACTTCTCGCCTGCGTTGCACTGGCTGCCACAGCCTGTTCCCACGATGCCAAGGTCCGCTTGTCGCCCAGCGAGGCGCGTACTTCGCGGGCGCTGCTTTCGTACGAGGCCCAGGGACCGCTGCCGCTGCGGGCCTTTCTGGACCAGTTCCCCAAAGGCGCAGACCTGCACGTGCATCTTTCCGGAGCGGTGTACGCCGAGACATTTATTCGCGACGCCGGCGAGGACGGACTTTGCGTCGATCCCGTGGCGCTGAAGTTTGCCAAGCCGCCATGCAGGGGGAAACTGATTCCGGCTTCGCAACTGTCGGGCGACAAGACCCCTGTGAACCAGGATTTATACGACCGGCTGGTCGACGCTTTCTCCATGCGCAGTTACTTTCCTTCGACGGCATTCAGCGGGCACGATCAGTTCTTTTCCACCTTTGCGCGGTTCAGTGGGCTCGACCGGCGCCACATGCCGGAGTGGGTGGACGAGATCGCGAGCCGCTCGGCAGAGCAGAATCAGCAGTATCTGGAACTGATGGACACTCCGGCCTTCGGCCATGCGGCGCAGATTGCGCATGCGATCGGCTGGAATCGCGATTTTGCGAAGTTTCGGAAGCAATTGCTGGATCACGGCGTGGCGCAGGAGGTAGCGGCGGCGCGGCAGGATGTGCGCGACGCCGAAGCAGGCCGGCGGCAGCTGGAACATTGCGGAACGCCACAGGCGACTGGAGCCTGCCAGACGGAGATCCGCTACATTTACCAGGTGCTGCGCGGGTTTCCCCCGGAGCAGGTGTTTGCGCAGACGCTGCTTGGGTTTGAGACCGTCCGTGCCAGCATGCAGGCGCACGACGATACGTGGGTGGGCATCAATTTTGTGATGCCCGAGGACGGCTACATCTCCATGCGCGATTACACGCTGCAGATGCAGATGCTCGATTATCTGCACTGGGTTTATCCGGAGGTGCACATCAGTCTTCATGCGGGCGAACTGGCGCCGGGCATGGTGCCGCCCGAGGGGTTGCGCTTCCACATCAGGCAGGCCGTGGAACTGGGCCACGCCGAGCGCATCGGCCATGGCGTGGACGTGATGTATGAGGACAATGCGCCCGGCCTGCTGAAGGAACTGGCGCAAAACCACATCATGGTCGAGATCAACCTTAGCTCAAACGAGGGCATCCTGGGCATCGAGGGAGACGAGCACCCGTTGCCGAGTTACCGCTTGGCGCATGTGCCTGTTGCGCTCTCAACGGACGATGAGGGCGTGAGCCGCATCGACATCACGCATGAGTACGAGCGAGCGGCGATGGACTACCACTTGACCTACCAGGATTTGAAACAGATGGCGCGAACCGGGATGGAACACAACTTCTTGCCAGGCGCGAGCCTGTGGGAACAGCCGGATGTGTTCAAGGAAATGGCCGGTGCGTGCAAGGGGGATACGCCGGGGTCGGATAAGCCATTGGTCGGCTGCAAGGCCTTTCTCGATCAGAACGAAAAGGCCGCCGCGCAGTGGGAGCTGGAACGCCGTTTCAGCGAGTTTGAAGCCAAATGGGTGTACGTGCCGCAGACGCCGGAAAAGAATTATTGAGTAGACGGCTGACTTCGGTTTCAAGCGCGTTGGCTTTCTGCGGGGTGCCTTGGAGTCATTTTTCGGCTTAAACTGTTCAGCATGGACAACGAGCGCATTCGCGAAATTTGCCTGGTGCTGCCGCATGCGGCCGAGACCCTGAACTGGGGCCACCACCTTGTCTACTGGGCAGGCGACCGCGACATCGGCGGCAAGATGTTCGCCATGACCGACCTGGATGGAACGGGATTTGGTGTCTTGTGGTTCCACTGCGGCGCCGAGCGATTTCACGAGTTGCTGGAGCGCGAAGGCATCTCTGCGGCGCCGCACCTGGCCAGGGCATTCTGGGTGGCCGTGGAGCGATGGGATACGCTGCGGCCGCGCGAGGTTGAGGACGAGCTGGCGCGGGCGCACGCGCTGATCTACGAAAAACTGCCCAAACGGACCAAGACACTGCTGGCGTTGCCGGAGAAGGAACGCGCGAAGCTGATCAGGGAGCGCAAGAAGCCAAGGGTCGAGCGGGCAAAGGTCTGGAAGCGCTGAAATGGAACCGATTCTGGTGTTTGGACGTATCTAATGTCAGATGCGGGCCTGCTGTGCGCAGGCCGGCAGGCAAGGCGTTCTTATGACGAAGTTTCTGCTCTTTTGTGTTCTGCTTTTCTTCTGCTGGCCGCTGGCCCTGCTGGCGGTGGTGCTCTATCCGCTGGTGTGGCTGATCCTGCTGCCGTTTCGCGTGGTGGGGATTGCCGTGGACGGGGTGCTGGAGCTGGTGAAGGCCATCATCTTTCTGCCGGTGCGGCTGCTGCGCGCTGCCTGACGCCGGATAAGCCCTCCCTCTGACCTTTCTTCAGCTCCATGATCATGGGAAGCTCTGCGCCCCGGCTCGACATCTCTTCCGGCAATGCTTTAGCGTGGCCCTATGGCAGGAGTTTCCCTGGTACTTGACGGCAAGGTGGCGCTGGTGACGGGTGGGTCGCGTGGCATCGGCGCGGAAACCGTGCGCATGTTCACAGAGGCCGGGGCCCGGGTCGCCTTCAGCTACCGGCAGGCGAAGGAACGAGCGGAGGCACTGGCGGTTGAATGCGGCGGAGCGGGGAAGTGTGTGGCGTTTCAGCAGGAGCTGAGCGCGCCGGCCGACGGCCATGCGCTGGTGCGAGCCGCGGTTGCCGCCTTCGGTCGCCTGGACGTGCTGGTGGTCAATCACGGCATCTGGCCGCATGAGGATGTGTCGATCGCGCGCATGGCGGAAGCGCAGTGGCGGAAGACGATGGGCGTGAACCTCGACTCGGTGTTTGGGCTGGTCCAGGCCGCCGTGGCCCAATTGGACAAACAGATGGAAGCTTCGACAACCGGCAGCGACGGGCAGGCCGAGGCGAAAGGCCAGGAGACGGGGGGCCACATCGTTCTCATCAGCTCCACGGCAGGGCAGCGGGGCGAGGCGCATCACGCGGATTATGCCGTGACCAAAGGCGCCCTGATTAGTCTTACCAAGAGCCTGTCGAGCGAGCTGGCGCCGCGGGGTATCCGCGTGAATTGCGTGGCGCCCGGATGGGTGGCGACGGAGATGTCGGCATCGGCGGTTGGGGACCCAGCGCAGGGCGCGAGCATCCGGGCGGGGATTCCGCTTGGCCGAGTCGCCAGCACGCGTGAAGTTGCCGGACCGGTGCTGTTCCTGTGTACACCGCTGGCCGGTTTCATCAGCGGCGAGGTGCTCAACGTGAACGGCGGCGCGGTTCTGGTGGGATAAAAAAGCTCGCAGAGGATGGAATGAAGATAAATCGGGTTTTGCATGGATCGGCGGCTCACGTACTAACAGCACTGATGCTGGCATTGCCACTCGCCGCTGCAGCCGCCAGCGAGCCTGCACAGGTCGGAGCAGCGCAGAACGGCGACGATGCGGCGGCCAAGAATGCGCAGCAGGCGCGCGCCGCACTCGACCGCATGGTGCAGGCTCTTGGCGGGCAGGCGTGGCTCGACATGAAAAATCAGGAGAGGGAAGGCTTTATCGCGGCCTTCTTTCACGGCAATCCCGACGCCGGAACCACTTTGTACTATGAGTTCCACCAATGGCCCGATCACGACCGCGTGGACGTGACCAAGCACCGCGACGTGGTGGAGTTCTACCTGGGCAACGAGGGTTGGGAGGTGACCTATCGCGGCAAGAAGCCGATGGACAAGGAGCTTCTGGATGACTTTCTCCGGCGGCGCGACCACTCAATCGAGACCGCAATCAAGGTGTGGCTCAAGGATCCGAACACGATTCTTGTCTACGAGGGCCAGCACCTGGTGGAGCGCAAACTGGGCGAGCAGGTGACGCTGATCTCGGCGGATAACGAGTCGATCACTATCCTGATGGACACGCAGACGCACCTGCCGCTGGAGCGCATCTTCCAGTGGCGCGACCCGCTCTACAAGGACAAGAACACGGACGCCGAGGAATACGACGACTACCACACGATGGAGGGATTCCCGACGCCGTTTTCGATTACCCGCTTCAAGAACGGCGAGATGTGGAGGCAGTACTACATCAAGAAGGTGACCTTCAATCAGACGCTGTCCGGCGACTTCTGGAGCGTGGACGCAGCCGACCGCCGGATCAAGAAGTAAGCGCGGGAAGCAGGAGCAGGCAGCCGGGGAACGGCCAGTGCCGCAGCGCGCTTGTTTATAATCCTCAAGAGCGCAAAGCATCCCGGTTTTCCCGCTCTCTGGAGCCAGTNNATCAAGAATGTGACCATCAACGAACCGTTCTTTCAGGGACATTTCCCCGGCTATCCCATCATGCCCGGCGTGCTGGTGGTGGAGGCGATGGCGCAGGCCGGCGGCATCATCATGATGGCTGAACTGCCTGACCGCGACAAAAAACTGGTTGTGTTTACCGGCATTGAACGCGCCAAGTTTCGCCGTCCAGTTGTGCCGGGCGACCAACTTCGCATCGAGGTAGACGTGCTTTCATTCAGAACGAGGGCGGGGCGGATTGAAGGCCACGCCTATGTGGATGGCAAGCTCGCCTGCCAGGCCACGCTCACCTGCGCCGTAGTGTCGCGGGAGCCAGAGGCAAAGGCTCAAGAAGCGTCAGGATCGGGCGAGTGAGCATCCATCCAAGCGCGATCGTTGCGCCCGGAGCGGTGGTTCCCGCTTCCTGCACGGTTGGCCCGTTCTGCACCATCGGCCCTGAGGTTGTGCTCGGCGAGGATTGCCGGCTGATTTCGCACGTGGTGCTCGACGGGCGGACCCGCATCGGCGCACGCAATGTGATTTATCCCTTTGCCTCAATCGGCGTGCCGCCGCAGGACCTGAAATACGGCGGCGAGCCGACCGAGAC
>PLST01000235.1:0-1454 GCA_003164255.1 Acidobacteriaceae bacterium
GGCGGCGAAGCCGGCGACGAAGATCGGGACCAGCCAGGACAGCCTGTTGCCCCATCCTTTTCGCAGCAACTTGCGGAAAGGGTGGGAGAGCACAATCTTCAATCTCCCCTCAATCCCAAAACCAAAGACTGGTCCCGCGCGACCATCTGCATCTCCAGTCAGATAGGCTGCGCCGTCAACTGCCAGTTCTGCCTCACCGCAAAGCTGGGCCTGCAACGCAACCTAACCGCGGGCGAAATCGCAGGTCAGGTAGTCGCAATCCTCGATCGCCAGGCGGTCCGCGTCGGCCGCGATCGCGTGAATTTGGTTTTTATGGGCATGGGCGAGCCATTCCTCAACTACGACAACTTCATGGCTGCCGTGCGCCTGCTGGTCCGCGAAGTCGGCCTCAGCCCGAGGCGCATGACCGTCTCGACCTCCGGTATCGTTCCCGGCATCGAGCGCTTCGCACTGGAGGCACTTGATGTGCGGCCAAAACTCGCCATCAGCCTCAACGCGCCCAACGACACGATCCGCGCGGAAATCATGCCCATCAACCGCAAGTGGCCCATCAATGAAGTCATTGCCGCGGTGCGCCGCGTCCCGCTGCGACCCCGCGAGCGCATCACCTTCGAATACGTTCTGCTGGGCGGTGTCACCGATCGTCCCGAACACGCCCGCGAGGTCGCGCGGCTGGTGCGCCGCTCTGGCCTTCCCGCAAAAATAAACCTGATCGCATGGAATCCCGGCCCCGGCATCGCCTACGCCATGCCCACACCCGAGGCCGTCGCCGCGTTTCACAAACTCCTGGTCGAGGAGGGAATTCCCGCCCACATCCGCCAGCCCCGCGGCCGCGACATCTTCGCCGCCTGCGGCCAGCTCAAGCGCACGGTAGAGGGGTAGACACCATCCGGCCAGCGTAGAATTCCAACATCGAGAATCGAAAGGACGGAGCGCTTGCCGAAACTACTGAGGCCCAAAAAGAAAAGGGCCCGAAAATTTGATGTCATCGAACACGTCCACCGCTTTGCTGCGTGGGCAGCCAGCACTGCTGCTCGCCAAGGAATGCACAAATTGAAGGGAAAGGTCGGCCTGCAGATTATCGAGAACGTTCACCTGGACAAAGTGCTAAGGGGCGGATTGCGTCATTTCCACCACAAAAAAAGCGTGGACAAATGGCATAAGGAGATGCGAAAGAGAATCATCTGCGAAGCGGACGATCTAGGGCTCAAATTGTCCCATGGTGTGGCGGCAAAGCTTGTAAATGTGTATTTGAAAGCTGGATTCGTGACAATCGCAAACAAGGACGACAAGGAAGTGGGACATCTGCACCCTCCGATTGATCATGCCGTGCTCAAAGGCATGGAGTCAGGGGATTCGAAATTTCCTCGTGGCCTCAGATGGTCAAAACTAAACTCTGAACAATACCAAGCCGTAATCGATAACGTTCGCACGCAACTTGGCGATGAAAAGCG
>PLST01000235.1:1595-2055 GCA_003164255.1 Acidobacteriaceae bacterium
GCCTCCTTCAGTAGCGCGCGGCGGAATCCTGCGCTCTCTTGCAGCATCTTTCGCAGTGTGTCATTAAAGCTCGTTGTTAGTGCCATGTACCCTCCCGCTTGCGCTTTTTGAACTCCTGCCAAAGCTCTTTGGCGTGTTCAATGTCAGCTTGTTGACGCTTCTTAATTCCGCCCGCAAGCAAAATGACGAGTTTCAGTCCGTCCCAACCAAAGTAGACGCGATATCCTGGCCCAAAATCGATCCGAAGCTCTTGAACGCCCGCACCTACGCTCTTGATGGAAGAAAGGTTGCCGCGCTCCAGGCGTTCGAGGGCCGTAGCAATACTTGCCCGTGCCTCGTCGTTCAACTCATAGAGCCATTTCAGAAATGGCGTGCGGCCCAACCGGTCAACGTACTGCCGGATCTCAATCACTTCTTGATGGTAGCACAAAAGATACTATATGGTCTTGGAAGATTCGGG
>PLST01000235.1:2102-2755 GCA_003164255.1 Acidobacteriaceae bacterium
TCGTCATCGTCATCTGGACCGTGGTTTTCGTAGTGTTCGCGTCCACAAATGTCGTTTGCACTGTTCCGGTCATGCTCATCTGTCCGGTGCAACTCAGATTCGCGGTCATGCCGGCTGGGGTCACCACCATATTGGTCGTCTGGCAGCTTCCTCTTTGCGGATTGCTGTACGCGCCGCCGTATTTATCGATCATGGCTTGGGTCACGCAAATCTGCGAGGTGTGCGACCCCATCTGGGACGCCATCGGCATGCCCGACATGTTCATGCTGGCGGTTATCTCCCAAAGACCCGGTTTCTGCTTCGACTGGCCTTGCGCGCAGGTGGCAAGGGTGATGAAGCAACAGCTCAACATGGCCCAAACTCTTATGTTCCGCATGAATTCTCCTTATCGCGCAGGGTTTGGAAGCGCGTCTTACGACTCTATCGCAGAGGGTTCTCGACGGGAAAGATGAATTTTCAGGAAGTATGGGAGCGGCGGCGGCTGGCCTGCGCCAGTTCAAGCACTACGTCTGCCAGACGGCTGGTTGTGTGGCGAACCAGGTTCCCTTCGCTGACAAAATCCCCGGTAACGCAGCTAACGCCCAGCGCCTCGATGCGCTCGCAGTCGGGCACGATCGGCGTAGCATCCTGGGCGGCGTAGCGTGCCAGCGTCT
>PLST01000266.1:0-135 GCA_003164255.1 Acidobacteriaceae bacterium
GCGTGGCCGCCGCGCCGGACGAAACAACGATTCTTCGCTTCCGTCACCTGCTTGAGCAGCACGATCTGTGCGGCGAAATGCTGATGACGGTGAATCGCTACCTGGAAACGAAGGGCATCCGCATCTCGACCGGCA
>PLST01000266.1:164-3341 GCA_003164255.1 Acidobacteriaceae bacterium
GTGGATAGCAAGGAGACGGTGGTGCGTTCTGTAGCAACTTCGGCGGCCAGCGTGGCAGACAAGCATATGCTGCCCGGCTTATTGCACGGCGACGAACGCAAAGTGTGGGGCGACGGCGGCTATAGGGCCAGACCGAGGCGATCCGCGCAGCCGCGCCCAAGGCGCAGGACATGACTTGTCGCCGGACGAAATACAAGACCCATGTGGATGAAGAAGCCAGGCACAAGAACACGACCAAGGCTCGCGTCAGAGCCAAGGTCGAGCATCCATTCCGCATCCTGAAGCGCGTCTTCGGATTTACCAAGGTGCGCTATCGGGGTTTCTGGAAGAACCACCAGTGGCTCTGCGCGGCCTTCGCGCTGGTGAACCTATACCAGCACCGCAACCGGTTGGTCCCTCCAAGGGGCGTAGTGTCTCTGAAGGCTGGAGAACGGCTTCCAGAGAGCAAAACAAACACGCTTGAATGAACCGCCCCAGGCGTATCGTTGACCAAAGTGCAAGAAACCATCTGCGATTGATTCACCGCTGCGAAATCAGGAACCTGCGCAGAGGTTCCCTAGGATGTGGGGGAAACGCAGGGGTCGCAATTAGGCCGCATTTTATTGCCTGGATCGGGCAAGCGCCTCCGCGAGACCTGGCTCGAAGGCCGGACGAAACATAGGAAGTGCGCCCTCGGCGATATGGTTGTCGTCGGCAAAAAAGGACATTCCGTTGCGGATGTAATCGCATTGGCCATGCTCGCACTGGATGAGGTCCGGGCGGATGAAGACGATGTCGTCACGCTTGAAAAAATGGAGGATAACTTCGCCTTCTTTAGCCATGAATGTGGTTTGAGGCGCGAACAGCGGCTCATCGACATTATGGTGAAACGACATTTCGCGCGCCACAATGGAGGCCGTTTCCGAGTTAGGGATCGCGATCGGGCCCACCAGCACTACGGTTTTGCCCTCCTGCTTGAAGTGATCAATCAGCCGGTCAAGACTCTCGATCAGATATTTTGTTTCCTGGCCATTTGGCACCGGTCCTTCAGGCGTCAGTTTCGGTGGATCCCACGACATGGCGAGAATGACACCCCGGACGTGGGGAAGGCTGTCGACCGCTTTCACATTCGTGGCCGCGGAATTCATGCAGTCGGTCGATATGTTGAGGTCCGGCATCGGGCGGCAGCCATTCAATGGAATTAGAAGGCCGCGTTCATTATTCTCTCGAAGAAAATCCGCTACGATCGGCGACCACATTTGCGCGTGGGAGTTGCCGAGCAGAACAAAGGTGGCGTCGGCGGGGTTGCGGCTGGGCAGAGACATAGGGCAGGCATGCAAATCTCCAAAGGCAATATAATCGCTCAGACTGCATCGATACTCGGCGCCAACCGCTCCATTGATGCGGGCAGCCTCCGGGCTGAATCGCGCCGGGAATCCCTTGAAGGCGAATACACTGGTGGCGGCGGCAATGCACACGAGATACCCACAGCCGACCCAGACCAGCACTTTGCCAATTGCCATGGAGCGATTACGAAACGGCCGCTCGATATAACGCCAGGACAGTGTTGCAAGAACAAACGTCAGAGCTACAGCTATCGCTGCTTGAACCGGCGTGAGAGAAGGTTGCACAAGATAATAGTGCGAGAAAACGAAGATCGGCCAATGCCACAGGTACAGAGAATAGGAGATCAGCCCAATCCAGACCAATACATTTGTTGAGAGTGCGACAGTAAGCCAACTGCTGGCGTTTGTGCCGAGGTAGATGGCCAGGGTTGCGCCGATCACCACCCAAAATGCGTCTGGAACCATTCCCCCCAGCGTAATGTCCTTCAAGCATAAACTGGCGACGATGAGCGTACCCGCCACGAGCCCGAGAATATGACGAATCCATGGATTGGCAACCCTTCCTAGCGGAGCCAGCGCGAGACATGCGCCCGCTCCGAGTTCCCATGCGCGCGTGGGAAGAAGATAGAAGGCTGCCCCGGACACGTTTGACCTTATGGCAACAATGTTCACCAGCAAAGAGAGCAGGACAAGCGCCACGCTGATAGGCAGCATAGCCGAACGCCGCCAGCGGATACATAGAACCACCAAAAGCGGAAAGATGATGTAGAACTGTTCCTCGACTCCCAGCGACCAGACGTGCAGCAATGGTTTGTTCTGGGCAATCTGCGCGAAGTAATTCGTGTCCCTCCAGAAGTAGATGTTCGCAACAAAACTCAGCGAGGCAAGAACGCTGTGCGCATAGCCCTTCAGGTCGATGGGCAGCAGCAGCAGGATTGCTAAGGCGGAGACAACAATAAGGAGGGAAAGCAATGCTGGAAGGATTCGTCGGATGCGACGCTCATAGAAACGCGCGATCGAGAATTGCTTGTTGAGCGCCTCGCGCCAGATGACATTCGTGATCAGATAGCCGGAAAGGACAAAAAAGATGTCCACTCCCAGGTAACCGCCGGGGAGGATTTTCGACGACAGGTGGAAGGCGATGACGGACAACACCGCCACCGCACGCAGACCGTCTAAATCCGCGCGATAGTTTGTCTGATGACTGTCAGCGGATCCCCGTCTGTCTTGCACTTAGCCTCCGATTTCAAATTGGCGATGACTCCCGCAGCACACTCTCCGCTGGATCGGCGAGGGACTCGGCAGAATGAGCAGGCTTCCGCCGATGGAACCGGGGATCCTTGGAGTTTTCATATTCTAAACACTGACTGGCCCGAATTGTACTAGACCAGCAGTATCTTCTTAAAAAGCACCCGCTTTCAGGGCCTGAAGAATCGCCAACGGAGTTGCCTGAATCTTCTGCGCGAAAACTAGTCGTGGACACGCGAAGGAGCCGGCCATCCGTGCCAGTTAAAGTAGAAGAAGACGCACCTGCGGCTGTGCATGGGAAAACATCTCGCTTGAGACATCCTGAAGAAACAACCCGCGCAAACTCGGCTGAAGAATCGCCCACGACGGAGGCGCGCGCGCTGACCGGCGCTGCGCACACGTGGCGTGCCCTGCGGCATCGAAACTTCAGGCTCTTTTTCGGCGGCCAGAGTATTTCGCTTATCGGCACATGGATGACGCGGATCGCGACTTCCTGGCTTGTGTACCGGTTGACGGGATCGGCACTCCTTTTGGGAACAGTGAGTTTCGCGGGTCAGATACCCACATTCCTGCTGGCGCCTTTTGCCGGCGTCTGGGTTGACAG
>PLST01000266.1:3423-7853 GCA_003164255.1 Acidobacteriaceae bacterium
TCCCTTGCCGGCATGTTGATCGCGGCCACCAGCGAGGGCTGGTGTTTTCTTGTTGACGGCATCAGCTACCTGGCCGTGATTGCTTCACTGCTGGCCATGCGCCTCCCGGCACAATCGCCCCGGCGCGCGGTCACTTCAATGGCTCACGAACTGGCTGAGGGGTGGTCGTATGTGACGGGGTTCCTGCCCATTCGCACCATCCTCACGCTGTTCGCCCTGGTGAGCCTGATGGGCATGCCGTTCGTGGTGCTCATGCCGATCTTTGCTGTGCGGGTGCTCCATGGAGGACCCCACACGCTTGGCTTCCTGATGGGGGCCATGGGCGTTGGCGCACTCACATCGGCCATCTCGCTGGCAGCGCGCAAGAATGTGCGCGGGCTCATTCGCATGATCCCCATTGCAGCAGCGGTTTTCGGGATGGGCCTGATCGGATTTGGCTCGTCGCGCGTCTTCTGGCTTTCAATGATCATGGTGCTGATAGCAGGCATGGGCATGATGCAGGGCATGGCAGCCAGCAACACCATCATCCAGACGCTCGTGAGCGAAGACAAGCGCGGCCGCGTGATGAGTTTCTATACCATGGCCTTCATGGGCATGGCGCCCTTCGGCAGCCTGCTCGCCGGATCGATGGCCCACGCCATTGGAGCGCCTTGGACGGTAATTGCCAACGGCGCTGTAGTCCTGCTGGGAGCGGCGTGGTTCTTCACGCGACTGCCTGGAATCCGCGTGGTCATCCGGCCCATTTATCGCGAGATGGGAATTCTGCCCCTGGAGGAGGGGGTTCAATCATGAGTGTGCTCAAGCTGGAACCGAAAAGCACTGCCATCGTGGTCATCGATCTTCAAAAGGGAATCGCGGCCCGCATGGGCACCGCAGCGCAGCCCATCGTCGCAAACGCTGCCCGTCTGCTCGCCGCCGCGCGCGCCGTTGGTGCTCAGCCAGTCCTGGTTCATGTTGGCGGTTCGCCCGATGGCGCCGATCGCCTTCATCCGCCTACCGACACACCTGCGTTCAGCGGCACATTCCCGCCCGACTGGATGGATCTCATTCCCGACCTCGACCGCCAGCCTTCCGACGTCGTTGTTCTCAAGCGCCAGTGGGGCGCCTTCTACGGCACTGACCTCGACCTTCAGCTCCGCCGCCGCGCACGCACTGCGATTGTTCTTTGTGGAATCGCTACAGAAATCGGTGTCGAAAGCACCGCGCGCGATGCCTACGAGCGCGGTTACGAACTCGTCTTTGCATCCGACGCAGTGGCGGGCATGAGCCCCGAGGCCCACGCCAACTCTCTCGAGCGAATCTTCCCACGCATGGGCCGCGTCCGCACCACCGACGAAATCATCGCCGCCCTCAAATCGTAGTTTAGCCGGGTGCCCCAGGTGCCTCGCTTTTGGGCACCTGGGACAGCAATGCACTCACCCCGAAAGCTTTTCCAATCCCTGTTCCCTATTCCCTGTTCTTTACTGCGTAACCCCGCACAGATGAACNNATGTGGTTTGCCTTGTGCCGCGCCATCAGCTGATTCTGGCTCACCCCATGCAAAACCGTATGCACGATCGGCCATTGCGGCGTGGTCTCGTTCCAGCGGCGTTCCGTTTCCTCAGCCGGCAAACTCACCACTGTGCCCCGCCCCAGATCGACATGGAGTTCGCCACCCTCAACAAAGACGCGGCTCCAGACAATCTCGCCCGGTTTCCCTACACCCTTGAGCGAACCACCGCCCAGCGGGAAGTACATCGCCGGCTGGCGTTCGCTCGTCGCGCCCGCGTATCCGCCAACAAAGTGACTGACCGGCGCGGCGCCTGAAATCTGCAGCAGCCAAACAAACGCATCTACTCCATCACCCTTGTAATGCTCTCCCCAGCGAACATCGTGCAGTGTTGTGGCCGGATCGAGACCGAGAGCCTTCCAGCAGAGGTTGGTGACGATGGCATCTGTTCCCGCACACTCGTCCACTTCGTTGAAGTGAACCAGCGGCACGCCTGGGTAGAGCTCTTCCTTGGCACCCTCGGCATAGACCGGAGGGCGATCGGAGTTGTTCAGCATCCCCTCGGCCAGGTCCGATGCGGGAACCATATCTTTCAGGCCCTGCTGATACTGGATTCCGACCGCGTCACATCCGTAATCCCCGGCAATGCGCACGGCCGCGATGTACATCTTGCACTGGTCGAGCACCTGCTCCCGGGTCAACTCCGTCGCGGCATCCTTGCCGAAGGCAAACTTCACGCCTTTCTCAACCAGCCAGTCGTAGACAGCGCGCGCTTCAGCGTCGGTGACCGTTCGCATCTTGGCCACCAGCGCCGACTGGCTGAGCCGCTCCTTGTAGATGCCCGCGGGGTTCAGCAACTCATCGTCGATGATGGCGTTGTACATGCCCATGCAGCCTTCGTCGAAGATGCCCATGATCGCCTTGCGATATTTGAGCTCCTCAGCGAGTTGTGCGCCGAGCGCCGCGCTCTCAGCCGGCAGCTTGCTTTGGTCCAGGTTGTGCACGTGCGACAGATCGTGGCTGATCCTTCCTGTCTTGAGCCACTCGTCGAGGCCCTTCAGGAAGAACTCGTCTTTGAAATCGAGACTCCAGATCGACGAGAACTCGCGGCCTGCCTTGGTGAGCGAACCGTTCAGGTTCAACAGACCGACGAGTCCCGGCCATTGACCAGACCAGTTGGCCACGGTAAGAATCGGTCCCTTGTGACTGCGCAGTCCCGGCAAAACATGATGGCTGTACTGCCAGGCGGCGGTGGCAAACACCAGCTTCGCGTCGGGATGGATCTTCATGAAAACGTCCATGCCCTGGCGCTGCGAGGAAATGAATCCGTGCTTTTCCGTCTCGTTATACGCGTGGGCGCGCACCAGCTTGAAGCCCTTCTTCGCGAACGCGGCCGTGAGCTTCCCTTCCATGTCACGCTGCGCAGGCCAGCACTCCTGGTTGGCCGATTGCCGCAGATCGCCGCTGGTAACCAATAGGATTTCATTTTCAAGTGGCTTTAGAATTCCGTGCTTTTGAACTGACATTGCGACTTTCTCCTAACTTTCGTTAACGTTTTCGCCCACAGTGAAATATACACCCTTTGACCGCCTCCCGGCGAAATCCGCGCCCCCGCCGGCGGCCTGGTGAGGCGGTTGCAATCGCACGGTCACAAGATATGGGGCAGCCTCATCCGTTTAGCATGGGAGTGAGCCTCGGACTGTAGCTCAGGAAGACGAAAACCCTCGATGGCGCCAAGGAAATCCCCGCAAAAGCACGCCCCTCATCGTCCGCAAACGGCCCACCCGCGCGGAACCAGGGAGCCGCCCCCAACTGTGTCAGGCAAATGGCTCCTTGGGGCCGTTGCCGTGACCATTCCGGCAGCGGCCTTCTGCGGCTGGGCTGTTTTATGTCTTCTTTTCTGGCAGGGAAGCTGGCAACTCCTCTACCACCCTGCGGCAATCATTGCGCGCACTCCGGCAAGCATCGGCCTGGCCTTCGACCCCATCAGCTTCGCCGTTGCAGATACCGGGGCGACCCAACTCCAGGGCTGGTGGATTCCGGCCGGAGCCGGTTCGCGCCCCTATACGCTGATTTACCTGCACGACCGGAACGGCAATCTGGCAGACACACTCGACGACCTGGCGAGCCTGCACAGCGCAGGCGTGAGTGTGTTGGCATTCGACTACCGCGGGTATGGCCAGAGCCTTTTCGCCCATCCAAGCGAGGCTCGCTGGCGGCAGGACGCGGAGTGGGCGCTTCAATATTTGACGGCGACCCGGCACGTGGACGAGCACGCGATCGTAATTGCCGGAAGTGGGCTTGGCGCCAACCTGGCTCTGGAAGTTGCGGCGGCCCATCCTGGCCTGGCTGGAGTGGTGCTGGAGGCCCCGCTCGACGCGCCGATGAGTATCATCTTTGACGACCCGCGCGCTCATCTGGTGCCGGCGCATCTGCTCGTGAGTGACCGGTTCAGCGTAGCGGCTCCCGCTGCCGCATTGCGCATTCCGTCGCTTTGGGTTCTTTCAAATTCCCCCGCCAGGCAGGCGGAAACAGAGCTGGCATTTCAGCGCGTCGCCGCCGCAAAAATGCGCGTCTCGCTCCCCGCTTCGTCAGACGGTCGCAAAGATTTCGTGAATGCCCTTGCGCGCTGGCTTGACGATCTACCCAGGTAATTGCAACCGTCTGTCGCATCGGGCTGATACGCGCACCCGCTAGCTACTTGACGATATCCCGGTGCAAGGCCTTCACCTGGTAGCCGGCCTTCTTGAGCCGCTTGCTCATCTCTTCAGCCATCATCACGCTTCGGTGATGGCCTCCGGTACACCCAAAGGCTACAGTCAGGTAGCTCTTGCCTTCCTGCACATAATGCGGAAGCAGGTAAAGCATCAGCACGGTCACGCGATCGAGAAACTCACCCCTCTGCGGAAAGCCGCGCACGTAATTTGCCACACGGGGATCA
>PLST01000067.1:0-1314 GCA_003164255.1 Acidobacteriaceae bacterium
CTGCGCGCGGTAATCCTGAAAATCCGGATATGAAAGTGGACCACTCCTGTCACTCTGGGCAAGAGAGTGGTTGTCGATGCAGACCAGCCGGTCGCCTCCAGGCACAGGCACTGGCTTGTACAGCACTGCATTCACCAGCGTGAAGACCATCGTGTTCAAACCGATTCCCGTCGCGAGTGTCGTGATAATCGCCGCCGAGAACCAACGATGCGCCAGAATTCCGCGCACAGCGTATCGAAGATCCTGCGCAACAGTACCCAGCCACCATCCCGGACTCTGACGAACGCATTCCTCGCGCGCGGCATCCACACCGCCAAACTCGACTAACGCCTGACGGCGCGCCTCTGCCGCGGGCATCCCCTCGCCAACCTTCACCGCAATCGACTGCTCCAGATGAAATCGCAGTTCCTCGTCAAGCTCGCCCCGCCTCTTGCGGAAGATCAGAAACCGGATGCGCGTCAGCAGCTCTCCAATCATCGCGGCGCCTCCACCGTCCGGCCCAGCACCAGCCCGATCGCCGCTGACAGCCGGTCCCATGTCTCCCGTTCGCTGTCCAGTTGTCTCCGGCCTGCCGCCGTCAGCCGATAGAACTTGGCCCGACGGTTGTTCTCTGAGTTGCCCCACTCCGCCTTGATCCAGCCCTTGTATTCGAGCCGGTAGAGAGCTGGATATAGCGAACCCTGTCCAATCTGAAGCACATCTTTTGAAATCTGCTGGATGCGCAGGGCCACTCCCCAACCGTGCATNNAATGTCAAGGGATACAGCAAAGCCCAGCCACCCCGTTCATCAGAACCGTATGGGGACCCTAGGTTACTATTCGCCCTTTTTCATGAAAAACCGGGTGCCCCATCTGGGCGCTTGGGGACCGGGGCACCCTCTGGGTCGGGGTCAGGGCACCGCGTTCTTGTTTTTGCGGCTANNAAGCGCCGAGGGTACTTCTTTGCTATACAGGCTGCGCAAACACTCCACTGGCGACATGCTTTGTAACAAGGGCACGACTTTAGTCGGGCCGAAAGGCCGCAAAATAAGCGTCGGGCTTCAGCCCCTGCTAATTTCGCCCGACCAAAGATGCCCTTTTCCCGCAGCCTCTTTAGCCCCCGAGGGAAAGTCCGTCGGGCTGCACAATACCAGAAGCTGCAGATCCTCACCATCCAGCAGATTCTCGACGGCCGCCAGCCGGAGTACCCGCTGCACCGCCGCGACGCGACGTTCAAGAAAGCCCCGCGCAGCCGTCCCGCCGCCGCCGAAAACCTCACCCTCCCCCTGCTCCCGCCCGAGTAGACCGGCCCTATCAACCCGGACAAAGCAGAAGG
>PLST01000067.1:1365-2526 GCA_003164255.1 Acidobacteriaceae bacterium
ACGCCAGTTCGGTCAAAACCGTCGAGTTGGTCCTGGACACTTCACTATCCCTCACCCACCCCGGCCCAATCGTCGCGCCCTGGCTGATGTTTTGCGCGCAAATCGGCAACTCACACGAGTCTGAAAATTTTTTGCATGCAAGAAAAGTCTCCAGCCGGCGCGCGACGTTTCGGGTCCCTAACCTATGCGACGAATCTGCTGCGGGTGCCCCCGGTCCCTGGCACTTGGGGACCGGGGCTCACTGCCCGAAGATGAGCACCCCAAAAAGAACCAGCCAGGCCAGCCCCATCGTGTGCCAGAACCAGGCGGTCGCATCCACGGCGATCTGTCTCGACTCCACTCGCTTGAAAAGCCCCAAAGCGGTCACGCACACCACCAGAGCCACAATGCCGAGAGCCAGATGGGCAGCGTGCAGCCCAGTGATCACGTAAAAGAAATAACTTGCTGGTGTCGCCCAGCGATCGAACGCGAATCCCTGCGCAGTCAATTGCCTCCAGGCCAGAATCTGTCCCAGCAGGAACAGCAGGCCGAGGCCAAGCGTGGCGCCGAGCCAGGGCATGGCGCGGCGAACCGCCGGACGTCCGAGCCCAAGCCACTCTTCCAGCACGTCGAACTCACGGAAGATCTGCAGCCGGGCGACCTCCATGGTGAGGCAACTCAGCACCAGCGCTGCGGTATTGAGAAACAGGATGGGCGGCAGAAGCACAGGGTGCCAATCGCCCATCTGGCGCAATGTCCGCGCATCCATGGTCGTGCCCGCCTGCCGCGCATAGAACAGCGCGACCAGCACCACGAAGAACATCATGTCTCCGGCCAGGGCACAGAACAGAAAAGCCCGGGCTCGATGGAGCATCTCACGCGGACCCTTGCGTGGCGATCGCCAATCGTCGTCGCCCCCACCACCGCCGCCGCCGGTCGGGCGCCGGTCCACGGGCGGTCGGCTGCCGTGTCCGGGCTCTTTCCGTTCCGTTTCCGCTGGGGTGGGCGTGAAAATGGAGGGCATGATCGGCCTCTGTGAGATAGAGGTTACACTCACTTTCGTTTGGACGCACCCATAATCAAAAGAGTGTCTGTCAGCCGTCCACCGGCCTCGCCGACCCGCAGGGAATAAAACAGGCCGACGCGGCTTTGGATTCGCGGAGGGAGCAGGGGCCTTCACAG
>PLST01000286.1:0-1792 GCA_003164255.1 Acidobacteriaceae bacterium
CCCATAGCGAGCGTGCGGATAAAACTCAAGGGGCGGGAAGTGGAGTTCCCACCTATCCCTGGTCCCCAAGTGCTAGGGACCAGGGGCACCCGGGCCTTATGGCGCGTCTAAAGCCGCGCCCTTTCAAAGCAATGTTGAAATTGGGATCTTTCCGCATGGTGAGGGTGCGGAAAAGCAGAAGGGGCGCCCTGGCGGGCGCCCCTTCTGCTTGCTTCCTCCGGTGGAAGTGTTTGGGTTAGAAAGTGAACTTCGCGACCAACTGCAGATTTCTGGGATGGCTGCTGAAGGCATACGAGGCATTGTCGAATTGCGAGCCGCCGTTCGCAGTCACAAAGGCCTCCGGGCCAGACCCAGTGGCTGCGGTGGTACCGGCGTTGTCGACGGCGCCGGGCGTGAATTGCGCATGATTGAGAACGTTGAAGGCCTGCGCCTGGAATTCAAACGAATAGTGATCGGCGAACGTGATTCGCTTGATCGCCGTCAGATCGAAGTTGTTGATCGGGTTTGCGGGCATCGTATTCCGCGATCCGGTCGCAAGGGCTCCAATGCCAGCCCTAATGTAGTAAGCGTTTGGATTGGTCGCAACATAACCAACAGTGTCGCCACCGGTGTTTTTGACAGCGGTGACATTGCTGGATTGGTGCTTGTTTCCGGATGAATTGATGACCGTGCGATCTCCCGCCGAGTCACCATTCATGTTCGAGTCCTGTCCGCTCTGCGGGGTTGCGTATTCAGGCGACTCGTAGGTATAGATGGGGGAGAATTCCCAGTTGCCCAACACGTTCCGGGTTGCAAAGCCGCTGTTCTTGAAGAACGGCATATCGTAAACGACCGCGGCAGTAAAACGGTGTGTGTGGTCTAAAGCGGAACGCGCGTAATCGGCGGACCAGTTGCGAGAGTTCTGCGAGCGGCGCGGCGTCAGATAGGTTGCAAAGACGTCGTCCGTCGAGTTATCCATGGTTTTGCTCCACGTGTAGGCCGCGTCCAGCATGAAACCGTTCTGGAACTGGCGCGTCAGGTGACCCTGGAGTCCGTTGTAGTTCGACATGCCGTTGTAGTCGTAGGAAACGACGTTGGCCTGGAAGCCTGCGGCATAAAAGGCGGGCACAAAACTGCCCCCCGCGGAATTAAGAGCGTTGAGGGCAGCAAGTGTGTTTGACAGCCCGGCAATGGTTCCCGATCCTGGGGCCGCGGTGAAGGTTGGCAGGTAGTTGGTGGCAGTTACCACCGGCTGCTTGTTGATGCGATCCTGGGTAACCAGGTGGACGCCATGGTTGCCCAGATAGCGGACCTCTG
Organism: Acidobacteriaceae bacterium; assembly: GCA_003164255.1. Taxonomy (GTDB): domain Bacteria; phylum Acidobacteriota; class Terriglobia; order Terriglobales; family Acidobacteriaceae; genus Telmatobacter. The sequence continues at coordinate 1,297 of PLST01000286.1, forward strand.
CGGTGTACTTGTCAAACAGTGTCCGCTGGATGCCGAGACTCCATGACTCGGAGTAGGGCACGTGCTGGTTTGGAGACCAGGAACTGGAAACGGCAATTCGCTCGGCCGCAGTGGTGAGCGGCGGTGTTTTGGCAGGCAGAGCTCCGCTTGCCAGGAACGGCGTGGGGGTACTGGTTCCTACGTCCTCGGTGATGGCGATGTCGGGCGGAGCGGTGTTTTCGGCGAGGTTGTCGCGAAGCTGATCGAAGCCGATAGCGAACCCGCCGCGAACGGAGGTTTTGCTATTCGGTGCATACGCGAATCCAAAATGCGGCCCGAAGTTCTTCTTTTGAGGCTGAGGAACGTTAAAGTTAATAAGTCCGGGAACGCTGGCGAGCGCATCGAGGCCCTGTTGCTTGGTAACCCACGGTACGGATTGAAATTCGTAGCGCACGCCGAGGTTGAGGGTCAGGGTCTCAAGTACCTTCCAGTCATCCTGAACAAAGCCCGCGAATGC